>NZ_JARAVO010000165.1:0-21664 GCF_033792805.1 Streptomyces sp. PA03-1a | reverse complement strand
CCGCAGGACATCCCCGCCGAACTCCCCCCGGCCCTGACCTCGGACGACACCCGGTTCACCGCCCTGTACCGCGGCCAGCTGACCGGCACCGCGCCCGGACTCACCGGCGGGCGCCCCCTGGGCCGGCGACTGAGCTGGCAGGACGGTCCGTCGCGACGGCACACCCCGTCCGGGGAGCCGGCGGCCGCGGGACGGCGGCTGCTGCTGGTCGGCCCGGCGGGTTCCGGGCGCAGCGCCGTGCTCGGGCACCTGGCGGACCGCGTCGCGGCCGGCCCGAGCGGAGCGCCCTGGGGCTGCCAGGTGGCGTTCACCCTGCGGGCGGACACCGGCGGCCTGCCCTCCCCCGACGGGATCGTCCAGGCGGCCGCCCCCTCGCTGGCCGCCCGGGAGCCCGCGGGCTGGACCGCCCGGCAACTGCGCGGCGGGCGCGCGCTGCTGGCCGTCCACGGCCTGGACCGCGCGCCGGTCCACATGCGCCCCGCGGCCTGGGAATGGCTGCTGCGCACGGCCGAGCACTACCCCGACGCCGTGATCCTGGTGGAGGCCAACGGCAGTTCGGTGCCCTGGCACCGGATCGACGGTGTCTTCACCCCGGTCCTCCTCGACCCCCTCGACCCCGCGGAACGCGAAGCCCTCCTCGCCGGGGGCGATCCCCTCGCCGGCGCCCCCGGCGGCAGTTCCGCGCTCACGGCCCTGGCCGACGACCCGCTGCTCGCCGACGCCGTGCGCTGGCCGTCCGCCGCGGTCGCGGTCCGGCACGCGGCCCGAGCCGCCGGGGACCGCGGGCCGGACCGCATGGATCTGCTGCGCGCCGCGGTGGCCGCCGTCTGGCGTCCCGACCGGGAGGCCGCCAACGCGCGTACCAGAGTGCGCGACAGCGTCCTGCGGGCGGCGGCCGGCGGCCTGGCCGCCGCGACGCTCGGGTCCGGCGACGCCCCGCTCCCGGCCGACACGGCGCTCGACGCGCTGTACGGACTCAACGCGCCCGGCCTCACCGGCAGCGTTCCCCCCGCCCGGCTGCTGTCGCAACTGGCCGATGAGGCGGGCATCCTGTACGCGCCGGCTCCCGCGACGATCGCCTTCGCCGGCGAGTCCGTACGGCAGTACCTCGCGGCGGAGCACCTTGCCACCCACCCCGGCCCCGACGGCGACCGGATCCTCGCCGAGCACCTCGAACGGACGGGGTCCGCCGGGCTCGCCCGTCTGGTCGCCGAACTGAGCGCGGTCCGCAAGTCGCTCCCGGACGTCCCCGGTCTCCTGGAGCACGGTGCCACCGGCCGGCGCCTGACGGCATCGGCGGCGCCGGGGATGCGGGCCACCGGTCCCGTCGTCGTACGGTCCGCGGAGGAACTCTCGGGCCTGGCGGCGCGGCGGGACGCCGCGCCCGAGGTCTGGTGCCAGGGGCCGCTCGGGGAACTGGAGGCCGTGCTGCCCGGGATCCCCGGACTGCGGAACCTGGTGATCCTGGACCACCCGGAGATGACCGCGGTGCCGGACCTGAGCCGCTGCGCCGCGCTCCGGTCGCTGCGCCTGTCGAACTGCCCCCGGCTGCACGACCTGACCTCCCTCGGCGCCTCCCCGGTGATGTTCCTGACCATCGCGCCCTGGCTCCCGTCCCTGGACCTGAGCCCGCTTCGGCGTGCGCCCTGGCTACGGAGGATCGACCTGGTGACCGCCGCTCCGCGGGGCGGCGACGACGCCGTCCGCGCCCCGCGCGTCGGGCGGGCCGACGTGCGCGTGCTCGCGCCGCCGGGGCCCCCGGGAGGGCCTCCCGGCCTGTAGATCAGCCGCGACGCGGTCCGTTACAGTGGCGCCACAGCGTGTGGTGGCATGACGTTCTCGGGGGGCACATGCGGTACACCAAGGTCTTCGACCCGCAGGCGCCCGGCGCCGTCGGGGAGACCGGCGCCGACGCATCCTCGGGGCGTCAGGACGACCAGGTGTACCTGTTCGACGAGGACACGGTGCTCGCCGTCAACGTCGCGCTGGTGACGCGCCGTCCGCTGCTCGTCCTCGGCCCGCCCGGCTCCGGCAAGTCCACGCTCGCCCCCAACGTGGCACGCGTCCTGCGCTACCGCTTCTACGCGGAGGTCGTCACCGCCCGCACGGAGGCACCCGACCTGCTCTGGCGCGAGGAGGCGTTCCGTCAGCTCAACGACGCCTCCCGGGGCCAACTCGGCTCGCCCGGCGACCAGCCGTACCACCGGCCCGGCCCCTTGTGGAAGGCACTGGACCCCGCCCAGGACGACACGGCGCCCGACGGTCTGCGCGACCGTCCCGCCGTGGTCCTCATCGACGAGATCGACAAGGCGGACCCCGACCTCCCCAACGCGCTCCTCGACCCGCTGGACAACCTGCGCTTCGAGGGCCCGGACCGCTCCCGGGTCACGGTGCGCCCCGAGATCGGGCCGCCGCTGGTCGTCATCACCAGCAACGAGGAACGCGAGTTGTCGGCCGCGTTCCGGCGGCGCTGCATCCCGCTGCGGCTGCAGGTCCCCGGGCGCGCCCACCTGCTGGAGGTCGCCCGGCTGCACATGGGATCGGACTTCGATCCGGAACTCGGCGCCGAGGTGGCCGACCTCTTCCTCGCCCAGGGCTCCGGTACGGGACGTCTCGCGGCGGCGAGCACCGCGGAATACCTGGACACGCTGCGGGCGTGCCACGAGATGGGGCTGACCGCCGATTCCGAACTGTGGCGCAGCGTCGCGCGGTTCGCCATGGTCAAGGACACCTACGAGCCGACGGCCTTCGCGTGAGCCGCGGTCCGGTGCACGCCGGCGACGTCGTGCGCGCCGCCGCCGCGCTGGGCATCGCCGACCCCGCCGGCGTCCTCTCCCTGGTGCGCGCCATGGGTCTGCCCGGCCCCGGACCCCGGCCCCCGGAACCGGACGGCCCGGCGACGGAACCCCGGCGGGGCACCGAACCCGCGCCGCCGGCCCGTCCCGTCGGCCGGACGGTGCCCGGGGACGGCGGCGGCGTGCCGGAGCCGTCCCCGCGGACCGCCACCGGCGCCGACCCCGCGGGCCGGTCGGTCATCACCTTCGCGCCTCCGCGGACCCCGCCGGGACCCGGGCGACCGGCCGGTGAGCCGGCGGGTCCTGAGGAGCCGCTCTTCGCCGACCGCGGGGAGGTCACCGAGCAGCCGCCGTCGCCGCCGTGGAATCCGCGCACCCAGCAGGCGATCATGCTCACGGTGGCGGCCACCGAGGCGCTCGGCAGGGATCTGGACCACCGCAGGCTGATCGACCTGATGGTCCGGCGCCTGGGCGGCAGGCCGTCGTCCGGCCTTCGCCTCCCCTACCGGCCCCGCCCCACCACCCGGGCAGGGCTGCACGTGCTGCTGGACCGGAGCCCTTCCATGCGGCCGTTCCGCCACGACCACCAGTGGGTCGCCCGGCTGGCGCGGCAGGTACTCGCCCCCGACCAGCTGCGGATACTCGACTTCCGGCTGCCCCAGGGCGCCAGCGCGGACGGCGGCCGCACCTGGGGTGCGGCGGTCCGCCCGGCACCCGGCACTCCGGTGCTGCTCGTGTCCGACCTCGGCCGGCTGCGCCCTCCGGTGGCGGTGCGCAACCAGGCGTCACCGGCCGACTGGCTCGCCTTCCTCGGCCGGCTGAAGCACGCCGGCCACCCGGTGACCTGCCTGACCCCGTTCAGTCCTGACCTCTACCCGCCCGCCGTCCGCCGGTTGGTGGCCCTCGTCCCGCTGGACCGCCGTACCTCGGTGTGGTCGGCGCGCTCCCAGATCAGACGGCTGCGCCGCCGGAGGCAGGCATGGTGACGGCGGCGGCCGGACGGACCTCCGCGGCCAGGCTGATCCACGAACAGCGCCAGGAGGAACCGGACGTGGTCCGGCTGGCCCAGTCGCTGAGCCTGGCGGCCCAGGCCGAACCGTACGTCGTGCGTGCCGCGCGCCTGCGGTTCGTGCCGCGCAGCAGCGCCGGGCTGGAGGCCCAGCTGTGGTTCTCGCCCCTGGTCGAGGCCGCAGGCGGCCTGACCATGGTGCTCGACCCCGCGGTGGCTGCGGTCCTGCGCCGGGACCTCGCCACGAACGACCGCGCCCTGCTGGCCTCCGTCCGCAGCTTCACCGAACGCGCCCACCACGACGCGCCGCTGGCGGTGCGCACCTTCGAGACCCTCCTGTGGGCCGGCACGGCGCAGGCCGTGCCGGCGGAGGGCGACATCCGGCGGGAGCTCGAACCCTTCCTCGCCCAGGTGCTCTCCGACGGCCCCGAGGCCCTGGAGGCCGGCCGGTGGGCGATCCGTCACCTGCCCCGGCTGCCCGACGCCGTACGGGACTCGGCACCCGCGAGGCGCCTGCGCATCGCCGCGGCCGAGCGCCTGGGCCTGGAGCTGACGCCCGCCGCGGCGGGCCTGCTCCCGGAGGAGGTGACGGCCGTCCGCCGGATGGTCCACCGTGACGTCGACGTCGGGATCCGAGCCGAGCCCGGCGGCATCGTGCTGACCAGACCTCCCGAACGCGACGCCCAGGTGTGCCAGGTGAGCGGGGCCGCCCGGGTCAGGCTGCGCCTGCGCGCCGCGCTCCCCGGAGCGGCCTGGCACGAACTGGACCTGCACGACCGCAGACGGGCCGCCGCGCCCCTGGACGTGGTGGCTGCGGCCCGGCTCGACGGCAGCCTGGACGGCGCCCGGGCCGAACTGGGGGACGTGGTGCGCTGCGTCTGGGCCGGGGAGCACGGAGCGCTCGCGGTCAGCGCGGCGGGCCGTACCGAGATCCGGGTCGACGCGGCCGGACGGGTGCTGGTCGCGGACCTCCCGGTGCCCCCCGACCTGCTCGCGGTCGCCGACGCGGGCCCGCCGAGGGCGGCCGCGGCCGGCGGCTCCGGGCTCCAGGTGGTCGGAGCGGCCCTCGACGCCTCGGGCGAGGTGACCGCCCATCCGTGGTCCCCGGCGCCGACGGCCCTGGGCTGGGCGGCGCCGGGCGGGCCGGGCAGCGGCCCGGCGGTCCTCTGCGTGGCGGAGGGCCGGAAGGTGCACCTGCTGGACGACGGCGATCCGCGGCGCGTGGTGCTGACCCTCGATCACCCCGCCGACGTCACCCACCTGTGGACCTCGGTCTCGGCGGCCCTGATCGCGGTCGCGGACGCCGAGGGAAGGGTCGTGGCACGTCACGCCGCTCCCGGGAACGGCATGGTCTCCCGCCGGTTCGCCACCGGGGGGTCCCCGGTGACCGCGCTCGCGGGCGACCCGCTGACCGGGGACGTCGTCTGGGCCACCGAGGACGGCCGGGTGTGGCTGGCCCGGAGCCCGGAGGACGACGCGCGCGATCCGGTGCCGCTCGGCCGGCTGCCCCGGCCGGCCACCTCACTGGCCGTCTCCTCCTCCGACGCCACGGTGGTCGCCGCGGACGGGGGACGCCACCTGCTGCGACTGCGTCGTCCCGCGGCCGGCGACCCGGAGGACCCCGGCTCCGCGCCGCTCCCCGGCGCCCGGCTGCCGTTCCAGGTGCGCGAGGTGTTCGCGGCCGGCCGGGGCCGCCTGATGCTCACCGGAACCGGCGGGCCGGTCGAGATACGGTCCGAGGACGGCAGGGTGCACCTCGTCCTGCCCTACCCCGCCGCCGCGTCCACTTCCGCGTCGCAGGCGCCGGGGCCGGGGCCCTCCTGGCTGCGCGCATCGGTCGGCGTCGCGCTTCCCGGCCCCGGTCCGGAGGCGCCGCCCGAGGATGTGCTGCGAGCCGCCCGCCGCTGCGGCATCGGCCACATCCGGCTCTCCGGGCCGCACCCGCATGACCCCCGTCGCACGGACCTCGTGGTCGAGCGGGCCGGGGAGGCCGGACTGCGCGTCGTCGCCGGCCTTCCCGCTCCCCCACCGGAAGCCGCGCCCGCCGACGTGCTGCTCGACGCGCAGCGTCTCCTCGACGCCCGCGTCGACGCACTGCTGCTGGAGGACCTGGCGGCCTGGCCCGCCCACCTGCTGGACGACCTGCGGCACCTGACGGACGCCTACACCGGTGCGGGCCTGATCGGCATCGCCGGCCCGGGGACCACCGGCGGGCCGGAGGAAACGGCCCCGCGAAGCGCCGTCCATCTGACCGTGGGCCCTGCGCCGCTCCCGCGACCCGGGGCCTGGACGGTCCCGCTGGGCACGGCCTGGGTGCTCCCGGATCGGCCGCCGGCCGATCCGGGGGTCCTGCTGGCCCTGCCCGGCTGCCACGAGGTCCCCGCCGGTCTGCTGACGGCCACGGGGCACCGGGCGGAGGCGCTGCGCGTCCTGCTCTCCGTCCGGGCACGGCAGCAGGCCCTGGTCCACGGTTCCGTCGACGCGGCGCTGCCCGAACCGGTGCCCGGGGTGACGGCGTTGTGGCGGCGCCACGGCAGCGAGGCCATCCTGTGCCTGGGCAACGCCGGCGACGCGCCGGTCACGGTCACCGTACCGGCGCCGCCCGACGGGCCCGAGCTGGTCGGGATCGCGACGCTCGGCGCCGCCGCGGGGGAGCCGCGGCCGCTCTCCACCGTACGCCCGTCGGCCGGCGGGTACACGATCACCGTGGCCCCCGGTGCGACCCACTGGCTGAGCCTGTGGGAGAGCACCGACCCCGGATGGCGGCCGGGCGCATGAACGGGACGACGTCGCGCCCGCTGGTCTTCCTCAGCCGCAGCGAACCGCCCGGCTGCACCTGCACCTGCTGGCCGGCCAGGAGATCGGTGATCGGCCTGCTCGAGGCCGCCGGCTGCGAACCGATCGTGATCGACCGGCAGACCCTGGTGCCGGGCCAGGACTGGATGGAGGCCATATCCGACGGCATGGGCAACGCCCACGGCATGGTGCTGCTCGCGTCGCCGCACGCCGTCGAGTCACCGCACGTCCAGAACGAACTGGCCATGGCGGAGCTGCGCAACCGGCACGACGGCTTCCCGATCATCCTCGTGCTGCTCCCCGAGGTCGACCGGGAGGGCCTGGAGGCCAGCAGGCTCGGTTCGCTCAGTCCCACCCGGCGGCAGAACATCGACTGGCCCGTCGACGGGGACCTGGCCGACGTCGTCAGGGACATCACTCCCCAACTGGAGCTGATGCGGGCCCAGGTCAACGAGGACCGGGTGCACCAGCGGGTCGTCCAGCACCTGCGCGAGGTCGACGGGCCCGTCCTCAGCCGTGCCGGGGACCGGCTCGGTGTCTCGCGGGAGATCCTGCTGCCCCTGATGCACCACCGCGTCGCCGAGGGGCTGCTCACGGAACGCCGCAGTGAGCCCCAGGACGATCCGCTGCGCGCGGCCCTCACCGAACTCCTGCCGCTCCAGGCGACCTCCGGATCGCGCGAGGTGATCGAACTCAGCGTCACCCATGCCCGGGTCCCCGCATCGGACTCCCGGCGCATCAACGAGGTGCTCACGGCCCCGGCCGCCCCGCGGGCCGCGGTCCTGCCCGCACACTCCACCGAGACCGCCCGGCGCTTCGTCCACCGCGCCAGCGGACAGCCCGTGGCCTGGGACCACTTCGTCGTGCCCATCGACGTGGGTTCCGGCGTCGCGGAGAGCCTCATCGCCGGAGTCCGGGACCACCTGACCGAGGTCGACGTCCACGACCTGGAGACCCTGCTGCAGCACGAGCACGACTTCGGCCCGGTGGTGGTGATCGTGCCGCATCCCCCGGACCCCGACCTCGTGGCGCGGCTCGGCGAGGAGTTCCCGGCGGGCGTGCTCTTCCTCTTCGTGGTGGACGGCGACCTGCTCGGCACCGCGCCCGATCCGCTGCCGCGGCTGCAGGGGCTGCCCCGCCCGCACGAGGAGGAGATGAACCGCACCATACGCACCTTCGTGCGCCGCTACGCGGGCCGCAACTGACGACGAGCCGCCCCCGGGATCCGGGAGCGGCTCGTCGTGGCGGCGGTCCGGCCGCCGGGTCAGATCGGCGGCATCTCCAACTCGAAGTCGATGCGCCGCTGTTCCCTCATGGCGACGGTCGTGGGGTGGGTGTCCCCGAACCGGGCGGCGGACCGGCGCGTGATCTCCCGCACGCGGTCCTCCGCACCGGGGTCGCCGAGGCGCATCCGGTCGACCGCGAGGTTGTACTCACCGCAGAGCACGCGGGGGTGCCGGTCGCCGAAGAGGGACAGGAACTCCCGGTGCGCACGCTCGTCCTCCGCCACCGCCTCGTCGTACCGCTCCAGCTGGGCGAGGACCCCCGCCACGTCGGCCCGGCAGGCGACCGCCGCCGGATGCCCGCCGCTCACGCGCCGTTCGAGCGCGGCGAGCGTCGGACGTCCCAGGTCGAGGGCGGCCAGCGGTTCTCCGCCCAGCCTGCGGGCGATGATCAGGTTGGTCGCCGCGGCGAGCGTGAACGGGTGCTCGGCGCCCAGCGTCGTGTGGTAGTTCGCATGGTTGCGCTCGGCGATCTCCCGGCCCTCGTCGAAGGACGGGTCGCTCTGCGTGCCGGCCAGCGCGAGCAGGTCGCAACTGAGGTTCGCCGCGCAGGCCAGCGTCTCCGGGTGCCGATCGCCGTACCGGCGCCGGTACTGGTCGTACGTCGTGCGGGACAGGGCCTCCGCCGCCCGGAACTCGCCGAGCCGGCGACGGGTCACGGAGAGCGAGGCGTCGGTGCGCATCACCTCGGGAGAGTGCTCCCCGGACAGGGCGACGTAGTGCTGCCTGGTCTCCAGCAGCAGTTCGAGCGAGCCCTGGTAGTCGCCCATCTCGCGGCGGTCCAGCGCGGCACCGAGCGCGTAGCGCGAGCAGGCGGGGCTCCTGACCCCCAGCACCTGACGGGCCGTCTGGTAGGCCTCCTCGGCGAGTGCCAGCGCCTCACGGGGGCGTCCGATGAGGTTCAGCGACACGCCGTAGTTGTTGATGGCGCGGAGCGTGTCCGGGTGGTCGTTCCCCACCGACCGGCGGTACCGGTCCAGGGTGTCCGCGTCGGACTCGCAGGCCTCCGCGTAGCGGCCAAGTCCGTTCAGGTCGGCGCCGACGTTGCGGGCGGTGATGAGGGTGTGCGGGTGGGCGAGACCCAGCGCCGGGTGCTCACGCTGCCTGCGCAGGGTGTCCGAGTCCAGTTCGAAGGCCTCGGCGTAACGGCCCATCGAACGGAGCGGGTTGGCCAGCTGCGCCGCCAGGCGCAGGGTGAGCGGGTCGTCGGCGCCACGGTTCGCGGTCCACGCGTCCAGGGCCCGGCGCCCCAGACCGATCGCCGCCAGGTGGTCCTTGACCAGCCACAGGTTGCGGACCTGGCTCACCACCCACTCACCGACCTGCGGGTCGACGCTCTCGATGGCTCCGGACGGCTCGAGGTGCGGGCGGAGCTCCGCGAAACGCTGGAGCGACGCCGGGTGGTCCTCCCCCTGCGAGGGCGAGGGGAGCGCGCTGGCCAGCACGAGGTGGGCCTGGCTCCTGGTACGCGCCAGGGCGTCGGGGTCCACCGCCATCCACTCGCGGACGAGGGCCTGCAGGAGCCGGTGCACCTGCAGCGAGCGTCCCTCCAGGCGGGCGAGGGCGTACCTGCTCAGATCGCGGATGAGGTAGCCCATGATCATCGGGTCGCGGAGCGCGGAGTCGGACTGGGCCAGCTCGTTCCGCATGCCGTCGCTGTAGAGCAGCGAGTCCGCGATCGGCTCGGGTGAGAAGAACGAGCACAGTTCCAGCAGGCGGACGGCCGCGGGCCGCTCCGCGCGCAGCCGCTCCACGGACAGCCGCCAGACGGCGGGCAGTTGGGTCTGCCGCTCGAACTCCCCCGCGGGGCCGGCGCTCAGCACCTCACCGACGCGGCTGCGCACCTGTTCCAGGTAGGTGTCCACCGGCATCCCGGTCTCCCGGAGCCACGCCGCGGCGAGTTCCACGGCCATGGGCAGGTCGCCGAGTTCCTCGGCGATCCGGTCCGCGTCCTGACGGGTCAGGTTCTCCACGCGGCGCCGGAGCAGCGCGACGCTCTCCGCCCGCCGGAAGACGCCCACTTCGACGGTGGCGGGGCCGCTGTCGGACTCACGTGCGGTGATGATGACGTGCCCCGGCCCGTTGGAGGGCAGGTAGTCCTCGAGCCGGCGGCCGCTCTGGCGGGTCTCCTCGTCGTTCGCCGCATTGTCGTAGACCAGCAGCCACTTGCCCCGCCTGCCGCTCTCCAGCTCGGCCAGGGTCGCCATGGCCAGGTCCTCGGCGGTCTCGCCCTGGACGCCCAGCTGGACGCCCAGGTTCGCCAGGCTCTGCGGGATCAGGTCGGTCTGCTCCGCCGGGATCCAGTGCACCAGGTCGTACTGGGCACCGAAGCGGTGGACGTACTCCAGGGCGATCTGCGTCTTGCCCATGCCGCCGAGCCCGTAGAGGAAGAGCCGGTCCGCCGGCGTGTGCACGTCGTCCAGGGAGTCCTGGCCGAGGTCGTCCCAGAACTTGTCGAGCTCCTGGTCCCGGCCCGTGAACAGGTTGTACCGGGGCGGGGCCTTGAACGTCGAGGGGGCTTCGCCCGGGTACCGGGTGCGGCCCGCGACGGGCTCGTTGAGGGCCGGCACCCCGATGAGCGCGGTCACCCGCTCCAGCGCCGTCGCGGCCGTCATGCCGACCAGGGAGAACCCGGGGAGGCTCGCCAGCGCCGTCGGGGTCTGGAACTCGCGAGTCCGCAGGCCGAGGATCCGCGGACCGTCGCCGCGACGGTCGGCGGCCTCGACCAGGGTGACCAGTTCCTCGGCGACGTTGGTGTTCACGAAGTCCGGTGACAGCAGCGCCAGGACGGTGTCCGCGGCGGTCGCGGGGACGGGCGCCAGCGCGGTGGCGCTGCTGGGGCGCAGTGTCACCGCCACGCCCGCCGCCTTGAGCTGGTCGGCGATCCACTCGGCCCACAGCCGGTCGCGCAGGGCGTGGTCGATGCGGACCCGCGGGGTGGCCGCGCCGGCCACGGGCACCCGGTCGAACCGCTTGACCAGCGACGCCCGCTGTTCCTCCGCCATGTGCCCGATCGCGGTCACCTCGCCGCGCGTGATGACGGACGTGAGGCGTTCGTAGGCGGCGAGCAGCGTGCCCTGGTTGCGGATCGGGTCCTTCAGGGTCGCCAGGACCTCTTCGTAGGCGTAGTAGGGGCGGTAGGGGATCTCGATGTCACCCCAGTACCGGTCCGGGTCCGGGTGCGCGGATTCGTCGAGGAACTCCTGGAAGCGGCTGCGCGCGTGCTGCCGGGCGGTGTCCAGCCGGTCCTGCTCGGCGGGGTCGACGCGCATCGGCACCGGCAGGATCGTCACATGGGGGGCGAACCTGCGGACGTCGCGCGCGACGTTCGCGCCGCCGTCTACGGACTGGACGTTGAAGGTGAAGCAGTTCACGAGGACGTCGGGCAGCAGGAGCGTGGTGATGCCCGAGGTGTCGCTGAAGCCCGTACGGCTGTCGATCAGCGCGTAGTCGTAGCCCGCCTGCATGTCCTCGCGCAGGGCGTGCAGGAACGCCTTCCCGTTCCGGTTCTCGTAGAAGCCGCGCCAGTCGTAGGTGTTGACGTTCTCGGAGTACTCCGGGGTGCGGCGGCCCGAGGAGACGAACTCGATGAAGCCGCCGCCGGGGAAGGAGCACTCCAGCGAGTGCGCGTGACGGTCGACGCGTGCGTACGTCCGCAGGCCGTCCGTCAGGTGCGGGCTCATCCGCTCGAATTCGCGGACGAGGTCGATCACGCCCGGCGTGGAGCTCAGTTCGGGGTCCCGCAGGAAGGGGGCGAAGTAGCGGTGCAGACCCGGCGCCTCCAGGTCCCAGTCCATGACCAGGACCCGTTTGCCGTTCGTGGCCAGGATCCAGGCGACGTTCGCCATGGCCATGGTGCGGCCCGTACCGCCCTTGAACGAGTAGAACGTCACTACGGTGCCGGGCCCCTGGGCGCCGGGACCGCCCGAGTCGTGCGTCATGAGGAAGACCTTCCGAGCAGGGGGAACGAGTCGAGGCCACCTGTGGGCGTGGGCAGGCGCTGAGCGACCTGTGCGGACTTCATGGCGTCGTTCTGGGCGCGGACCAGGGCCTTGCGGAGCGCGGCGGTGAACTTCTCCTCGTCGGGCAGTCCCCAGCGCTCCAGTTCCGTGGCCTGGCCGCGCAGCGTGGGCAGCACCTCGTCGAGGGCGGCGTCCAGATCCTCGGCGTGCTGCCACGACTGGGTGTCGTCCTGGTTGCGCGGTTCCAGCACGGCCGTGCCCTCGGGCACGGCGGCGTCGAGCGAGGTCAGCAGGCGCTGCTGCCGCTCGGCCTTGGCCGCCCAGGCGTCGACCAGCAGGACGACCAGTTCCTCCGGCCGCGGTCCTGAGCCCACCTGTTCCACGGTGCTCTCCTCGAGCGCCAGGACGTCGGGGGCGAGGTCCAGTTCCGCCGCCGTGTCGCAGAGCAGGGAGGCCAGCTCACCGGGCCGCCCGGGTGCGTACGGGGACCAGTCGACGGGCGTGGTGCCGTAGTACTCGCGAGCGGTCCGCTCGCCCGGCAGGTCGTCGGCGGCCGCTGCGGCCACGACGAAGCTCACCGTCTGGTGTCCCGGGTACGGCGGGAGCGGCGGGGCACCCTGTCGCCTGCCGGTGGCGTCGAAACCGGCGGCGTCCGGGAGGTGCTGCCCGAGGGCGGCCGCCACCCGGTCCGCGAGGGCCGCCACCACCAGCCGGTAGTCCTCGGCGTACCGGGCCTTCAGCCGCAGGAGGTGGAGCAGTCCTTCACGGGCGTAGGCGGCCGAGTCGGCGGTCAGCGGACCCTTCCGCCGGACGACGGGCGGCAGCGGCTCGGTGGCCGGCGCCCAGACCACCGGGATGATGGCGTCCGCGCTGCGTCCCGTCCGGGACCACAGCACCTCGGCCCGGTGTTCGAAGTAGGACCATTCGGTGGCGCAGTAGGACTGGCCGAAATACGCCGGTGTGTAGAGCGCCACCATGGTGGTCGCACCGCGCATGCGCTCCACCGTGGCCTCGGGTGACCGGGGTGTGCCGCTCACTCCGACCGACTCGGGCGACTCACCGGTCCGGGCGGCGACCGCGTTGCGGAGGTCCCGGAATAAGGTCGCCGTCCACTCGTCGTCGACCCCGCGGATATGGCTCATGTAGAACCGGCTCATGGTGACTCCGTCGCGCGTGTCGGGACGCCCCGCAACGAGCGCGGCAGCGGGGACGACTCGATAGGGACCAACGGCTCGCCGTAGGCATCACTATTCGAGCAATAGCGGATAAATACCACATCCGGGCACCGCAGACGGGCGCGCATCGGGACCGTCACCCCTTCCTGATCAGGCTTTCCGCACCGTCCGTCGGGGAGCCTGCTCGGCGTGCCCGTGCGCTGCGGGGACAAGGGGAACACACCCGGCGGGCGGCCCGGCCGGCCGCGGGGGCTGCGGGGCGCGCGACCACCGGCGCGGTGCGCCGGAGGTTCATCCGGACGGGTACCCGCCATGGACCGTTCGGCCATCCCGGCGGACGGTGGAGGGGCGCTCATGACGCCCCTCCGATCAGAGCGCGGACGTCGGCGGTCACCCGGTCCCTGATGTGCTCGGTCAGCAGTTTGAGATCGGCGCAGTAGACGCTCGGATTGGCGAACCCGCTCGAGGGGCGGTAGCGGTGCGCCCGCAGCCCGCCCCCGCACAGCCGCACCACGCCGCAGGCCCGGCACTCCGGGGAGAGGGAGCTCAGCCCGCGGCCCTGCTCCCGCAGCAGCGGATGGTCGGCGGCGGTGTCGAAGTCGTCCGCGCCGATGTCCAGGCCCATGGCGGTGGCGCCTTCGTACGCCGCCTTGAGCGAGTCCGGCTGTTCGATCGACCCATCGGTGTCGACGACCACAAACGGCGGGCGGTCGAGCCCGACGGCTTCGGCGGTCGCCTTGCCGCCGAGCACCAGATCCATGATCGTCTCGAACAGCCGGATCCGGGTCTCGCGGACCGGCGCCGCGTACCAGCGGTCGAAGACCGCGAGCAGCCACCGGCCGTAGGGGGCCGTCGCGGGGTCGTGGCCCGGTGGCGGGAACTCCCAGGTCGCGTGCGGGAGCAGCAGGTCGATGACCGGGGGCCGGTGGCTCAGCAGCGATTCGTAGACACCGAGGGGTTCATTGGCGAGGTCGACCGTACACAGCAGGCCGCCGTATAAGCCGGCGTTCTCCGCGCGCCGCAACAGCCCGATCCCCCTCTCGGCAGCAACGTGGCTGCTCTGCCCCCCACGTGTGCGCCGGTGGCGGTCGCTGGCGTCCCTGCCTCCGTCGAGGCTCACCCCCACGCGCACACCGTAGCGGCGGAACAGGTCCATCCAACCAGGGTTCAGCAGCGTCCCGTTGGTCTGTGCGGCAAATTCCACGGACGTGATTCCGTGCGCCGCCTCGCGCACCGATTGCAGCAGGTGCTCGACCCGTCGCCGTCCCGCCAGCAGGGGCTCACCGCCGTGCAGGACGACCCGGACGGACGGCAGCCGGTGACGCCCGGCGTGCTCGGCTATCCGTGTGGCCAGGCGCTCGGCGAGGGCACGCGAGAGCACGGCGGGCTTGCGCTGCCAGCTGCTGTCGCGGAGTTCGTAGACGTAGCAGTACGAGCAGGCGAGGTTGCACAGGCCGTGCACCTTCACCACGAACTCGTGGATGGGCCGCGTCCCCTCCATCACCGACCTCCCGCCGGGCCCTCACCCCCGTCCCGGGGTCACAACGAGGAATCGAATCCGGTGTGCGGGTCGGGAACGTGCTCCGACCGGTCCTCCGCGACGCGGAGCAGCGATTCCACCAGTGCGCACGGTGGGAGCGCGCGGAGGCGCTCCGGCTCGATGCGCAGGTGCATGACATCGCCGTGCGCGTCACGTGGTGCCGTTTCCATCGACCAATGCCCCCGGTACCCCTTGCCGCCCACGGTGGCTCGACCCTGCCGACGCGTGCGTGATCGGACGTGGCTGGAGCCCTCGGGTGTCACCGCCGGCTCCCCCGTGCTGACTGCTGAAGTGTCCCTCCCAGGGAAGCACAGCGCCACGGACCAGGCCAGACCGCCTCCCGGACAGCTTCACGCCCTCTCGCGCGGCATCGGACGCCACGCCCGGAACGGAGGACCGGTCCGCCGTACGATGCGAGCCGGTCCCGTTCTCCGGCCGATGTCACCGCGTGCCACCGCCGCCGCGGCTCCCACCGCACCGGCGCGCGGCCGGACCTGACGGTGCGTCATCACCGTGCGGATCGCGCCGCATCGGGGCCGGCCCCGCACCCGCACCCGTACGGACCGGGGCGATCCGGTCACTACGTCCGGACGATCTTCGTCGTTTGTTCATCTGCGCGCCCGATTACGCTGGTCCGGCGGCGAGATGATCGGCATTCCGACCGTAGCGCAACGGAGAGACGATGCTCCCCAAGAGAACCTACGCCGCGCTCACGACCGCGGCTGTCGCTGCCGGCACGCTGGTGGCCGCGAGCCCCGCGAGTGCCCACCACCCGCACGTGACGCCGGCCTTCCAGCGCACCGCCACCTACCCGGTCTTCCAGAACCGCCCGGCGGGCGAGGACCCGGCAACGGCGACCGTCGCCGAGATCTCGGCGGTCAGCGAGGACGGCCGCACCCTGGTCTACACCGACGCCCTGGCGCGCCGGATCGGCTTCCTCGACATCAGCAGGCCGGGCAGCCCGCGCGGCCTCGGCACCCTGTCGCTGGCCGGGCTCGGCGACTCCGAGGACGAGCCCACCTCCGTGGCCGTGGTCGGCCGGTACGTGCTGGTCGTGGTCAACACCAGCAGCGGCTACTCCACCCCCTCCGGACGTCTCGACGTCATATCCCTGCGCGACCGCAAGCGGGTCACCAGCATCGACCTGGGCGGCCAGCCGGACTCCATCGCCATCACCAAGGACAAGCGGTACGCCGCAATCGCGATCGAGAACGAGCGCGACGAGGAGGCGACCCCGCCCGGCGGCGAGGAGGGCGACCTGCCCCAGGCCCCGGCCGGCTTCGTGCAGATCGTCGACCTCAAGGGCAGCTCGCCGCAGCACTGGCGCACCCGGCCCGTACCGCTGACCCGGCCCGACGGCGGCGCGCTGCCCGTGCTGACCGCCGCCGGGATCGTGGAGCCCACCGACCCGGAGCCGGAGTACGTCGCCGTCAACGGCCGCAACCAGCTGGTCGTGACGCTGCAGGAGAACAACGGGCTCGTCCTGGTGGACCTGCCGACGGGCCGCATCACCAAGGCCTTCAGCGCCGGCACGGCCACCGTGCACGGCATCGACACCGTCAAGGACGGCGTCATCGACCAGACCGGCTCGATCACCGACGTGCGGCGCGAGCCCGACGCCGTCAACTGGATCGACGACCGCTACTTCGCCACCGCCAACGAGGGCGACTGGAAGGGCGGCACGCGCGGCTGGACCGTCTTCGACAGCCGCACCGGCAAGGTCGTGTGGGACGCGGGCAACAGCTTCGAGCGCCTCGCCGTCCGCTACGGCCTGCACAATGAGGACCGCGCGGGCAAGAAGGGCACCGAGCCGGAGGGCGTGGTCGTCGCCTCCTTCCACGGCGTGCGGTACGCCTTCGTCGGCTCCGAGCGCAGCAACTTCGTCGCCGTCTACGACGTCAGCCGGCCGACCGCCCCGGTCTTCCGCCAGATGCTGGCCACCACCAACGGCCCCGAGGGACTGCTGCCGATCCCGTCGCGCGACCTGCTCGCGGTCTCCAGCGAGGAGGACGACGCCTCGGTCAACGTGCGGGCCTCGGTGAGCCTGTTCCAGCTGAGCAAGGGCACCCCGTCCTTCCCCGGCATCGTCTCGGCCTCGGACTCCACCGGCGCGCCGATCGGCTGGGGCGCGCTCGGCGCGCTGTCCGCCGTCCCCGGCCGGCCGCACGAGCTGTACACGGTCACCGACGCGGCGTACTCCGTCACCAAGATCATGACCATCGACACCTCGCGGAAGCCTGCGGTCATCACCCGGGCCCTGACCGTCAAGGGCGCCGACGGCAAGCCGGTCGGCTACGACGCCGAGGGCATCCACGCCCGTCCCCAGGGCGGCTTCTGGCTCGCCGTCGAGGGTGCGACCGGCGACGGCAACAAGCTGGTCCGGCTCGACCGCGACGGCGTGACCCGCCAGGTCGTCACGCTCCCGGCGGACGTCGCCGCGGGCCTGGCGAAGCAGGGCTTCGAGGGTGTCACCGCCACCACCGACCGGGGCGGCCGCGAGGTCGTGTGGGCCACACTGCAGCGCGAGGTCAAGGGCGACCCTGCCGGGGTCGTCCGGATCGGCCGCTACGACGTCCAGTCGGGCACCTGGAGCTGGTTCGGCTACCGGATCGGCACCACGGACACCCCGGGCGACTGGATCGGCCTGTCCGAGATCACGGCGGTCGGCGACAAGCTCGCCCTGATCGAGCGGGACAAGCTGAACGGCCCGGCCGCGAAGCTCAAGCGGGTGTACACGGTCGACATGCCGAAGTCCGCCGCCCCGTCGGGCCCGCTCCAGGTGCTGCCCAAGAAGCTCGCCCACGACGTGCTGCCCGACCTCCGGTCGACGAACGGGTGGACCCAGGAGAAGCTCGAGGGGCTCACCGTGGGCGGTGACGGCCACGTCTACGCCGTGACCGACAACGACGCCCTGGCCGACGCCACCGGCGAGACGGTCTTCCTGGACCTCGGTTCCGGCAGGAAGGTCTTCGGGCAGCGCTGATCCTCCGCGACGCCCTCCCCCGTACGGCCGCCGGTCCGCCGGCGGCCGTACGGGGCGGGCCCGTACGCATCGGGCCCGTGCGAGCCCGGCCGGTCACGCCTCCGGACGGCGCGCGAGGAAGACGAACTCCCGGCCGGGCCGGTCCGGGGCGTCCCGCACCTCGTCGAGGTCGTACCCCTGCGCGGTGAGCGCCGCCTCGACCTCCTCCCGCTCCCGGAACCGGAGGGTGGAGGTCGAGGTCAGCACCTCCCGGCCGGCGGCCAGGACGTAGGTCCAACGGAACGTCACCAGCGGCCCGCTGACGTCGAGCAGGTCGACCCAGTGCTCGACCGGTCCTGTGCCCGGCACGTCCACCACCCGGTGCGTGGCCTCGCGGTTCCAGCCCTCCCATGCGCGCTTCGCCGGGTCCCGGGTCTCGAACACCAGGCGGCCGCCCGGCCGCAGCGCCTCGTACGCCCCCCGCAGGGTGTCCCGCCACGCCGCGGGGTCGTCGATCGCCTGGGCGACGTTGGCCGTCATCGTCGCCAGGTCCACGCGCAGCGGCGGTAGCGCCGTCGCGTCACCGCGGATCCACCGGACCCGCCCACCCCCCGGCTTGGCCCGGGCGACGTCGAGGGCCGCCCCAGCCGGGTCGACGGCGACGACCTCGATGCCGAGGCCGGCCAGGCGCAGGGCGAACACCCCCGTTCCGCAGCCGATGTCCAGGACCCGGCGCGCGTCGTACTCCCGCACCAACGCGGTGTACGCGTCGAGGTCGCCGCGACCGGGGTCGTCGAGGGCGTCGTACAGCGCGGCGAGCCGCGGGTCCCGGAATTCCTCGTCAGCCATGGGGGCGACGCTACCCGCGGTGGGACCCACGTCACATCCGTGCCCGCGTCACGTTTCCACCGGCCCGTCCGTCATGGCTGCGTATCCGTCACCACGCAAGAGGAGCCCATCATGGAAGCCCGCGTGAACCTGTTCGGCAACGACCTCGCGCTCAGGTTCTTCAAGCACCTCAACTCGGCGGGCAAGGTGCCCGCAGAGTCGGGGCTGCCGACCGCGACGCAGGAGCTGGTGAAGATCCGCGCCAGTCAGATCAACGGCTGTGCCTTCTGCGCCGACATGCACACCAAGGAGGCCGCCGCGGCCGGTGAGACCTCGGTGCGCCTGAACCTCGTCGCCACCTGGCGCGAGGCCACGGTCTTCTCCGAGGCCGAGCGCGCCGCCCTCGAACTCACCGAGCAGGGCACGCGCATCGCGGACGCCGCCGGGGGCGTCACGGACGAGGTCTGGGCGAACGCCGCCAAGCACTACGACGAGGACCAGCTCGTCGCCCTGATCGGCCTCATCGCCGTCATCAACGCCTACAACCGGGTCAACGTCATCAACCGCCAACCCGCGGGCGACTACCGGCCCGGCCAGTTCGGCTGAGGGCGGGCGCCCCGGCCCGTGCCCACGGGCCGGGGCGCCGCTGCACCCTCCGGGCGATCCCAAGTGCCGCTGCCACGGGCCGCGGACGCCGGGTTGTAGCGTGATGCGGCATGAGGACCAGTTCGCCGCTCTCCGCGGTCCCCCGGCTGTCAGGCGCGATCGTCGTCGGCGCGGTGACCGGCGTGGTCGTCGGTGTCCTGACCGACGCGTCGCTGGGCGTCCTCGCCGGGATCGCGGCGACGGAGACGGTCTTCGTCGTGACGGGCTGGCTCGTGCTGTGGCCGATGGACGCGACCGCCACCCACCGCAACGCCCGGCGGGAGGACTTCCGGCCCGTCGTCGAGGAGCTGGTCGTCGTCGCCGCGGCCCTGTGCGGGCTGCTGGCCATCGTCGTCCTGCTCCTGCGCGGTGGCACCGACAAGGATCACGCCGCGGCGGCGACCGCGCTGGGCGGGGTGTTCATGGCCTGGGCGGCGCTCCACCTGATGTACGCCGCGCGCTACGGGTACCTCTACTATGCGGCCGCGGCGGGCGGGATCGACTTCAACTCCCCGCACCCGCCGACGTACCGGGACTTCTTCTACTTCAGCTACAACCTGGGCATGACCTACCAGGTCTCCGACACGGACGTCTCGAGCCCGGCGATCCGTGCGACGGTGCTGCGGCACTCGCTGCTGTCGTACGTCTTCGGCACCAGCATCCTGGCCACGACCATCAACCTGGTCGCCGGGATGGTCACGGGCTGAGAGCGGACCGGGCGTGCAGCTTATATCCCGAGCCGAAAATTCCTGTCAAGTCCCGAATTGCAGCGACATGACGCCGGAGGCCGTACCCGGCTTACTGGAGACATCGGGTTCCACCCCCCAGGGGCGGCCCACCGGACCACCACCGGAACCCCCTCCACACCCGCTCACGAAGGACGACAACCATGACCCCCACCCTCCGCACGAAGCGCCTCGTCACCCTCACCGCCGTGGCCACCCTGGCCGCGGGAGGGGCGCTGCTCCCCACCACCGCGTTCGCCGCCACCGCGCCGGCCGAGGCGCACGCGGCCACCGCGAAGGAGTCCGGCCGGGGTGGCGGTCACGGCGGAGGCCGGGGCCACGACGACGATGGCTGGGGTCGCGGCGGCTGGGACCAGGGCGGCAACCGCCCGAACGCCAATGGCAACGGCAGCATCATCATCGTCGTCGGTGACAACAACTCCACCAACATCAACAACGGCACCGTCAACAACGGCGTGATCTTCGACTGAGCGTCGCGTCCGTCCCGCCGACCCGAAACCACCAGCACCTCCGGCCACCGGGGGTGCTGTTCCCGTCCCCGTGCACGGACAGGCGCCGGCCGGGCCCACGGGTCACTCCTCGGCGCAGAGCTCGTCGCCCGGCGAGGTGCGCACCCGGGCCAGGAGACCGCGGAGCGCCGTGACCTCCTCCGGGGACAAGTCCCCGAAGAGCCCCCGCTCGACCTCTTCCACCGCCGCCTGGGCCTCGGCCAGCACGCCCCGCCCCCGGTCCGTGATGGCGACGATGTGCCGACGGCGGTCGGACGGGTCGCGACGGCGCTCGACGAGCTCCGCGGACTCGAGGTCGTTGAGGATCGCGACCATGATGCTGGGATCCACCTCGAGCGCCGCGACGAGACCCTGCTGCCCCATGGATCCGCACCCGCCGAGCAGCATCAGCGTGGCTCCGGCCCGCGGCGCCAGGCCGCAGGAGGCGAAGGCGCGCTGGACGCGGCCGTTCGCGATGGCGCCGTGCCGGGCCAGCAGGAAACCGAGCTGCTCCAGCGGGTCGCCGCCGGCAGCACCCTCAACCGCGATCTCGTTCACTGCCATGCCTGCATGATAGCGCGCCACCAACCATCGTGATCGATGGGTAATCCATGACCTTCAACGATTTCGCGACCACGACCCCACCACGACCCCCACGGACGAGGTCGCTCCCAGCGGTCGTTCGTGCCCCGTTATTCCACTTCTCCCGATTCCTTGCGCGAGGCGATGGTCACATCCCATAAATGATTGACCCTCCTCAATCATCTGTTAGGTTCCATTCACCAGCGATCCACAGCGACGCCGGCCCCGCGGAACCAGCACCTGCGAACCAGGCGCCCCGCCCCGGCGGCACCACGGAATCGCCCCCGCACGACGGGGACCGGCCCACCCGGCCGGACCGTCGTCCGACGCCCCGCACACCGGGGCACAGCTAGGAGACACCAGTCATGAACAAGTGGACGCGCATCATCGCCACCTCCACCGCCTCGGTGGCACTCGCCGGCACCGCCCTGCTCGGAGCCACGGGCTCCGCCTCCGCCGCCCCCCGGCCCGCCGGGGACCAGCACGCCGTGAGCGTCAGCAGCACGGCGTGGGACAGGTACGCCGACCGCACCGGGAACGACGACCGGCGCTGGAACGACGAGATCACCCGCCACCACTACGACTACGGCCACCACCAGGTGCAGTACTGGTACGGGTACGACGGCAAGCTCTACCGGTACGACGGCCACCGCCTGGCCCGCTGGTCCCACGGTCACTGGGTGACCGTCTGGCAGTCCCACGGCCACGGGCCCGTCCGCTGAGGCGCGACCGGATCCGGCGCACCCCGCCGGGCCGCGCACGCCCCGCCGACAGGCAGGAAGCCACGCCGGTGCCGAGCCGCCCCGTCCTCGCACGGCCCGGCACCGGCGTGGCTTCCTGCCTGTCTGCGGGG
>NZ_JARAVO010000164.1:0-21810 GCF_033792805.1 Streptomyces sp. PA03-1a | reverse complement strand
TCGTACGGCCGGACGCACCCAGGGCGGGGCGGACGGCGACGTTCCGTGTGTACCGCATCCATCTCACGCGTGCCGGGCGTTCGGGAAAAGTCCTCCCGATCGCCCGGACCCGCGTAATGGTGAATGCCGTATGCGCTCTCTCCCGGTGCGGGCCCCGCGCAGCACCCGCCGCGCAGCACCGCCAGGGGCCTTCGCGCCGAGGAAAGGACGACGAGATGCACACCGTGGTCGAACGGGAACTGGAGATGCACCTGGTGCTGTCGCCCGAGCGCAGCATCGCCGTCCCGGCCAAGCTGTCCTACCGGGCGGAGGATCCCTTCGCCGTGCACATCACCTTCCACATCGGCTCCGACTGCCCCGTCAACTGGACCTTCGCCCGGGAGCTGCTGGTCGAGGGGGTGTTCCGGCCGAGCGGGCACGGTGACGTACGGATCTGGCCGACCAAGACGGACGGGCGGAGCGTGATCTGCATGGCCCTCAGCTCGCCGGACGGCACCGCCCTGCTGGAGGCGTCCTCGCACCCGGTGGCGGCGTGGCTGGAGCGCACGCTGCGGGCGGTGCCGCCGGGGACGGAGCTGGACCACCTGGCCATGGACGAGCGGCTGGACGAGCTGCTGGCCCCGGCCGCCGGGGAGGGCGCGCGCGACGAGCGCCGCACGCCCGACCCCTGGCACGGCGCCGACGAGCCGCCGGACGCGTAGGGCGGCGGCCCGCGGGCCGGAGCCGTGGGCTCAGAACACCTTGCCGGGGTTGAGGATGCCGAGCGGGTCGAACACGGCCTTGACGCCGCGCTGCATCTCCACGCCGACCGGGCCGAGTTCGCGGGCCAGCCACTCCTTCTTCAGGACGCCGACGCCGTGCTCCCCGGTGATCGTGCCGCCGAGCTCCAGGCCAAGCGCCATGATCTCGTCGAAGGACTCGTGGGCCCGGCCGGACTCCTCGGGATCGGCGGCGTCGAAGCACACCACGGGGTGGGTGTTGCCGTCCCCGGCGTGCGCGCACACGCCGATCGTCAGGTCGTGCTTGCGGGCGATCGCCGCGACCCCGTCGAGCATCGCGGCAAGCCTGCCGCGCGGCACACACACGTCGTCGATCATCGTGGCCGTGGAGACCCGCTCCAGTGCGGGCAGTGCCATCCGCCGTGCCTGCAGCAGCATTTCGGACTCCGCCGCGTCCTCGGCGGGCACCACCTGCGTCGCCCCGGCGGCCGTGCACAGCGCCCCCACCGCGGCCAGGTCGGCGGCCGGGTCGGGGGTGTCGAAGGCGGCGAGCAGCAGTGCCTCGGTCGACTCGGGCAGCCCCATGCTGGTCATGTCGTTGACCGCGCGCACGGTCGTGCCGTCCATCAGCTCCAGCAGCGAGGGCACGTGGCCGCCGGTCATGATGTCGCAGACCGCCGCGCAGGCCGCCTCGGCCGAGCCGAACTCCGCCACCAGCGCCAACTGGGCGGGCGGCGCGGGCTTGAGTGCCAGCACGGCCCGCACGACGACGCCGAGGCTGCCCTCGGAGCCGACGAACAGCCGGGTCAGGTCGTAGCCGGCGACGCCCTTGGCGGTGCGCCGGCCGGTGCGCAGCAGCCGTCCGTCGGCCAGGACGACCTCCAGGCCGAGCACGTACTCGGCGGTGACCCCGTACTTCACGCAGCACAGGCCGCCGGAGCCGGTGCCGATGTTGCCGCCGATGGTGCACTGCTCCCAGCTGGAGGGGTCCGGCGGGTAGTACAGGCCCCGCTCGGCGACGGCGCGGGAGAGGGCGGCGTTGACGACGCCCGGCTCGACGACGGCGACCCGGTCGACGGGGTCGATCTCCAGGATGCGGTCCATCCTGGTCAGGGAGAGCACGATGCAGCCGTCGGAGGCGTTGGCGGCGCCCGACAGGCCGGTGCGGGCCCCCTGCGGCACGACGGGCACCCGCAGCGCCGTGGCGGTCCGCATGACGTGCTGGACCTGCTCCACGGTGCGCGGCAGGACGACCACCGCGGGCGCCCCGGCCGGGCAGAAGCTGGCCATGTCGTTGGCGTACGAGGCGGTGACGTCGGGATCGGCGAGGATGGCCTCGTCGGGGAGTCCGGCACGCAGCCGGTCGATGAGATCGCCCATGCGTCCAGCTTCGCACCGCGCCGCCGCCCGGGGAAGATCACGTCACCGCGCGGTTCACGGCTTCCTGAGTATCCGTACGGATGGTGGCGCGGGCGGGGGCGCGGCGAGGATGGCCGCCGTGACGGATACGACGGACCCCGGGGGCACGGCGCAGGCGCGGCGACGCCACGGGCGGAGGATCGTGGTGCGCTGCGTGTGGGCGGTCGTGCTGCTCGCCCCGCCGGTGGTGCTGTGGGTCATGGGCGCGGCGGACGCGGCGCAGCACAAGAGCCCCACAGACTGGGTGGGCAACCACCGCGCCAAGGTCGCGCTGGAGAACGCCGCCCTGCTCATCGCGGGCCTGCCAGCCGCCGGGGTGGTGATCGGTGCCCTCGCCGGGGCGCTGCGGCGGCCGCCGCGCACGGGGCTGTGGGCGGCGACGGGGGCGGTGCTGGGGGCGCTGGCGTTGTGGGCGTTCGGCGCGTACGCGTTTCTGACGGCCTTGCGCCACCTCACGATCGTCTTCTGACGGAGACCGGCGCCGGCCGCGCCCTCCCCCGCGGGGGCACGGTCCGGCGCCGGAGTCGGCGGCGGTGGCGATCAGAGGTTGCCGCGGCGCTCCTGCTCGCGCTCGATCGCTTCGAAGAGCGCCTTGAAGTTGCCCTTGCCGAAGCCCATCGAACCGTGCCGCTCGATCATTTCGAAGAAGACGGTCGGGCGATCCTGGACAGGCTTGGTGAAGATCTGCAGCAGGTAGCCGTCTTCGTCCCGGTCTGCCAGGATCTTCAACTCCCGCAGGGTGTCGATCGGGACACGGGTGTCGCCGACCCACTCGCCGAGGGTGTCGTAGTAGGAGTCGGGCGTGTCGAGGAACTCGACGCCCGCGGCGCGCATGGCGCGGACCGAGGCGACGATGTCGTTCGTGGCGAGGGCGATGTGCTGGACGCCCGGGCCGCCGTAGAACTCCAGGTACTCGTCGATCTGGGACTTCTTCTTGGCGATCGCGGGCTCGTTGATGGGGAACTTGACCTTCAGCGTGCCGTCCGCGACGACCTTGGACATCAGGGCCGAGTACTCGGTGGCGATGTCGTCACCGACGAACTCCTTCATGTTGGTGAAGCCCATGACGCGGTTGTAGAAGGTCACCCAGTCGTTCATCTTGCCGAGCTCGACGTTGCCGACGCAGTGGTCGATCGCCTGGAAGAACCGCTTGGCCGGCGGCTCCACGATCGGCTCGGCGGCGACGTAGCCGGGCAGGTACGGGCCCTTGTAGGCGCCGCGCTCGACCAGGGTGTGGCGGGTCTGGCCGTAGGTGGCGATGGCGGCCAGCACCACGGTGCCGTACTCGTCGCCGACCTCGTGGGGCTCCTCCAGGCCGGTGGCGCCGTGGGCGAGGGCGTAGTCGTAGGCGGCGCGGACGTCCGGCACCTCCAGGGCCAGGTCCACGACGCCGTCGCCGTGGGCTGCGACGTGCTCCTCCAGGAAGCGGCCGTGGTCGGTGGCGGCCCTGACGACGGAGGTGAAGACGAAGCGGGCGCTGCCGGACTCCAGGACGTAGGACGCGGTCTCGCGGCTGCCGTTCTCCGGTCCGGAGTAGGCCACGCGCTTCATGCCGAACGCGGTCGAGTAGTAGTGGGCGGCCTGCTTGGCGTTGCCCACCGCGAAGACGACCGCGTCCATTCCCTTGACCGGGAACGGGTCCGCGTTGCCGGGGGTGGGGGAAGTGTGATCCAGGGTCTCAGTCATGGCAGCAGCCTCGCCCGGCACCTCAAGGTGCGCAATAGTTTGCAGAACGACTGGACAACCTGTACAGCGGTCGGCGGAAATCAGGCGGCATTCTGTGCACGGTGACCACCGTCACAGGAGGGACTGGGGTGTCATGGGGATCGACCGGCTGGACGGACGGCTGATCAAGCTGCTCGCCGAGGAACCGCGGATCGGCGTGCTGGAGGCCTCGCGGCGCCTGGGAGTGGCGCGCGGGACCGTGCAGGCACGGCTGGACCGCCTTCAGGCCAATGGGGTGATCCGCGGCTTCGGACCGCAGGTCGACCCGGCCGCGCTGGGCTACCCGGTGACGGCCTTCGCCACGCTGGAGATCAAGCAGGGGCAAGGCCCGGACGTGCGGGCGCATTTGGCCGGCGTCCCGGAGGTCCTGGAGCTGCACACCACGACCGGGCAGGGGGACATGCTGTGCCGGCTGGTGGCCCGCTCGAACGCCGATCTCCAACGTGTGATCGACCGGGTTGTGGGCTTTGATGGCATCGTGCGGGCCTCCACGGCGATCGTCATGGAGAACCCGGTCCCGTTGCGGATCATCCCGCTGGTCGAGCAGGCGGCACAGGACGCGGACACGTAGCCGAGGGACGGCAGGGGTGATGCCCGGTGAGCTTCTGGGAGTACCTCGCCAGCCGTCACGAGCAGCTGCTGATCGACGCGTACCAGCAGGCCAGCCTGGTCTTCCAGTGCATGGTGCTGGCGACCGCGATCGGGGTGGCGATCGGGGTCCTGTCCTACCGGCGCGACTGGGCCGCGGCCCTGGCCGTCACCTCCACCGCGACGATCCTCACCATCCCCTCCCTGGCCCTGATCGGCCTGCTGATCCCCTGGCTGGGGCTCGGCGTCCCCCCGACGGTGACGGCCCTGACGCTGTACGGGCTGCTGCCGGTGGTCCGCAACGCGATCGTGGGGCTGCGCGGGGTCGACCCTGCGCTGGTCGACGCGGCCCGCGGCATCGGGATGTCGCGGACGGCCGCCCTGGCGCGGGTCGAGCTGCCGCTGGCGTGGCCGCCGATCCTGACCGGCATCAGGGTGGCGACGCAGATGCTGATGGGCATCGCGGCGATCGCGGCGTACGCCTCCGGGCCGGGGCTCGGCAACGAGATCTTCCGCGGGATCGCCTCCCTGGGCGGCGCCAACGCCCTCAACCAGGTGCTGGCCGGGACGGTCGGCATCGTCGTCCTGGCGCTGCTCTTCGACGCCTGCTACGTGCTGCTCGGGCGGCTCACCGTCCCCCGGGGGATCCGTGGCTGAGGCGTCGGGCGCGACCATCGAGCTGGAGCAGCTGACCAAGCGGTACCCGGGCAGCGCGGAACCGGCCGTGGACGGCGTGAGCATGGAGATCGGGGCCGGCGAGACGGTGATCTTCGTCGGTCCCTCCGGGTGCGGGAAGTCCACCACCCTGAAGATGATCAACCGGCTGATCGAGCCGACTTCGGGCCGCATCCGCATCGGCGGCGAGGACGTCACCGACATGGACCCGGTGAAGCTGCGCCGCAAGATCGGCTACGCGATCCAGTCCTCCGGGCTGTTCCCGCACATGACGGTGGCCGAGAACATCGGGCTCGTCCCCCGGATGGTGGGCTGGTCCAGGGCGCGGGTCCGGGACCGCGTCGAGGAGATGCTGGACCTGGTCGGGCTGGACCCGAGGGAGTTCCGGGGCCGCTACCCGCGCCAGTTGTCGGGCGGTCAGCAGCAGCGCGTCGGGGTGGCGCGGGCGCT
The DNA here is from genome assembly GCF_033792805.1 of Streptomyces sp. PA03-1a. NCBI lineage: Bacteria > Bacillati > Actinomycetota > Actinomycetes > Kitasatosporales > Streptomycetaceae > Streptomyces > Streptomyces sp. PA03-1a. The sequence goes on along the minus strand of NZ_JARAVO010000164.1, from coordinate 16,234 downwards.
GGCGGCCGATCCCCCGGTGCTGCTGATGGACGAGCCCTTCGGCGCCGTCGACCCGATCACCCGTGACCACCTCCAGGACGAACTGATCAGGCTGCAGCACGAACTGCACAAGACGATCGTCTTCGTCACCCATGACTTCGACGAGGCGATCAAGCTCGGGGACCGCATCGCGGTGCTGCGGGAACGCTCGCACATCGCCCAGTTCGACACCCCCGAGGCGATCCTGACCAATCCGGCCGACGACTTCGTCTCCGGGTTCGTGGGCGCCGGGGCCGCCCTGAAGCGGCTCAACCTGACCCGGGTGCGGGACGTGGGCGTCGCCGACTTCCCGACGGTGCGCCTGGACGACCCCCTCCAGTCGATCTTCGACCGGCTGCGGGAGGTGACCACGACCAACGAACTGCTGCTGCTGGACCGCAGGGGCCGCCCCTACAAGTGGCTGCGGCGCGGCGACCTGATGCGCGCCAAGGGCTCGCTCGCCCGCGCCGGGACGCTGGTGGGCGACACGGTGACCCGGGACGCGACCCTGCGCGACGCACTGGAGGCGGTGCTCACCGACAGCAGCGGACGGGTCGCGGTGACCGGCCGGCGCGGCGAGTTCACCGGGGTGGTGGACATGGAGACGCTGCTCAACTCCGTGCACCAGCTGCTGGAGGAGGACCGGCTGGCGGCCCTGGAGCACCGTCACGAACTGGAGGAGCTGCGCGCCCCGCAGACCCGGGCCGAGCAGGAGGGCGCCGACCACGAACCGGGGGCGCGGGCATGAGCCCCGCCACCGGCGCACCGCCGGGCGGGACGGACGGGACAGGAGGACCCGGCGGGCCGGGCGGGCCCGCGACGGCTCCCGGGGCCGGGCAGGGCCCGGCCGGTCCGGAGGAACCCGCGGGCGGCGAGGGCCCCGGCGACCGGCCCCGCGGGCCCGCGGCCGGACCGCCGGCCCGGCGGCTGACCTGGCGGAGACTGCTGGTCACCCCGGTCGTGCTCGCCCTCGTCCTGCTCGCCACCTACCTGTGGATCACCGGCATCACCCTCGACTCCATCGCCGAGAACGCCCTCGTCGGCGACACCGTCAGGGTGCGGCTGTGGCAGCACGTCAAACTGACCGCGATCTCCACCTTCTGGGTGCTGGTCATCGCCGTCCCGCTCGGCATCGCACTGACCCGGCGGCGGCTGCGCCCCGCCGCGCCGGTGGTCACGGCGATCGCCAACATCGGGCAGGCGACGCCCGCCATCGGGATGCTGGCGCTGCTGGTCATCTGGCTGGGCATCGGGCCGCGCACGGCGCTGATCGGCATGGTGGTCTACGCGGTGCTGCCGGTGCTGTCCAACACCATGGCGGGGCTGCGGGCCATCGACCCCACCCTGATCGAGGCCTCGCGCGGCATCGGGATGTCGGCGGCCGGGACCCTGTCCCGGATCGAACTGCCGCTGGCGGTACCGCTGATCCTGGCCGGCGTGCGCACCGCGCTCGTGCTCAACGTGGGCACCGCCACGCTCGCCACCTTCGTCGGCGGAGGCGGGCTCGGCGACATCATCACCACCGGGATCGTCACCCAGCGCATGCCGGTGCTGGTGCTGGGTTCGGTGCTCACCGTGGTGCTGGCCCTGCTGGTGGACTGGCTGGCGTCGCTGGCCGAGCAGGTGCTGCGGCCGCACGGTCTGGACACGGGCTGATGCGCCGCCGGGCCCTGGCCGCGGGCCTCCTGGTGCTGCTCACCTGCGCCCCGGGCTGCGGGCTCAAGAGCGGCAGCCCGCTCGTCGACGACGTGCGCCCCGGCTCCCTGGGACAGGGGCTCCCGCTCAAGGGCGCCTCGCTGACGGTGACGTCCAAGAGCTTCAGCGAGCAGATCATCCTGGGCTCGATGATCGGCCTGGTCTTCAAGGCGGCCGGCGCCGAGGTGCTGGACCGCACCAACATCCAGGGCTCCATCGGGGCGCGGGAAGCGGTCAAGTCCGGTGCCGCGGACGCCATGTACGAGTACACGGGCACCGCCTGGATCACCTACCTCGGCCACGACGAGCCCATCGCCGACCCCATGGAGCAGTGGCGGGCCGTCCGCGACGCCGACCTGCGCAACGGCATCACCTGGCTGCGGCCGTCCACCCTGGACAACACCTACGCCCTCGCCATCAGCCGGGACAAGAACCGCCCGTACGGGCTGCGGACCCTGTCCGACGTGGCAGCCCTGTCGCGGAGGGACCCCAAGGCCGTCACCCTCTGCGTGGAGAACGAGTTCGCCTCGCGGGACGACGGCCTGCCCGGCATGGAGAAGGCGTACGGCATGGACCTGCCCTCCGCCAACATCCGCAAGATGGACACCGGGATCATCTACACCCAGATCGCCAAGCCCGGTTCCTGCCTGCTCGGCGAGGTCTACACGACCGACGGCCGGATCGCCTCCCTGGACCTGCAGGTCATGGAGGACGACAAACGCTTCTTCCCGAACTACGACGCCGCACCCGTCGTCAACAGCGAGGCCCTTGAGCGCTGGCCGGCCATCCGCTCCCTGCTCGACCCGCTGTCGGAGAAGCTGACCACCGACGTCGGCCGGGAGCTCAACGCGAAGGTGGACGTGGAGGGCGAGGACCCGCACGAGGTCGCCAAGGAGTGGCTTATGAAGGAGGGCTTCATCAGGGCGGGGTGAGCGGGCGGGGTGAGCGCGTCGGGCGAGGCGTGCAAAGAAAGCGTTGCAAAGGAGCCTTTGCAACCTCTACGGTGGGACCGTGCCAGACGACCCCACCGCCGACGCGACCGACCCCGGCGTCATCAGCCTCGACCCGCGCACCCTGCGCGGCCTCGCGCACCCGCTGCGCATCCGGCTGCTCGCCGCGCTGCGCGAGCACGGCCCCGCCACCGCCTCCGGCCTGGCGGCCCGGCTCGGCGAGTCCAGCGGCGCCACCAGCTACCACCTGCGGCAACTGGCGGCGTACGGCTTCGTCGAGGAGGAACCGGACCGCGGCACCGCACGCGAGCGCTGGTGGAGGGCCGCGCACCGCGGCACGCACTTCGACGCCGGGGGCTTCCTCGGCCACGCCGACCCCGAAGTGCGCGCCGCCATCGGGCTGTTCGGGCGCGAGGTCGCCGCGCACCACGCCGCGGAGCTGGAGACCTGGCTCGCCACCGTCGGCGACTGGCCTGCGGAGTGGCGCCGCAGCTTCGACCTCAGCGACTTCGCCCTGCGGCTCACCCCGGCCGGGGCCCGCGCCCTGCGCGACGAACTCCACGCCGTGCTGGAGCGCTACCGCACCTCGGAAGGCGGGCACCGCTCGGACCACGAGGACGCAGGGGACACCGAGGACGCCGTGCCCGTCCGCGTCCACCTGCACACCTTTCCGCGCACCGCGGACTGACCGCACCGACCACGGGGGACACACATGGAGACCGGAACCGGCATATCCGACGGCACCGAGCGGGCCACCGGGCCCGTGCCCGCACCCGATCCGCGGCCGCTGCGGCTGGTCCTGGCCGCCAACGTCGTGTCGATCAGCGGCAATTCGCTCACCGTGCTCGCCGTCCCCTGGTTCGTGCTGCAGACCACCGGCAGCGCCGCCCGCGCGGGCCTGGCGGCCTTCTGCGCGACCCTGCCGGTCGTGGTCTCCGCGCTCGTCGGCGGGCCGGTCATCGACCGCTTCGGACGGCGCAGGTCCTCGGTCCTGTCGGACGCGGTGTGCGCGGTGGCCGTCGTGGCGATCCCGCTGCTCCACTTCGCGGGCGTGCTGCGCTTCTGGCAGCTGTGCGCGCTGATGGCCGTCAGCGGGCTCTTCCACGGCCCCGGCGAGACCGCGCGCGAGGTCCTGCTGCCCGTGCTGGCCGAGCGGGCCGGGACGCCACTGGGGCGCGCCGCGGGCTACTTCGACGGCGCCTCACGCGGCGCCCGGATGCTCGGCGCCTCGGCCGGCGGTGTGCTCATCGCCGTCCTGGGCGCGGAGGCGGTGCTGCTGCTGGACGCGGCGACCTTCGCCGTCTCCGCGCTGCTGATCGCCTTCGGCGTCCGCGGGCTGCCGGGCGCCGAACCCGCCAAGGACACGGCACCGGTCTCCCTGCGCACGTACCGGGCCGAACTGCGCGAGGGCTACGCCTTCCTGATCCGCACCCGCCTGCTGCTGGCCATCACCTTGATGGTCATGGTCACCAACGGCCTCGACGCGGGCTGGAGTTCGGTGCTGCTGCCCGTGCACGCCGACCGGGAGCTCGGCGGCTCCGTCCAACTCGGCCTGCTGTCGGGGCTCTTCGGGGCCGGCGCGCTCGCCGGGGCGCTGCTGTACGGCGCGGTGGGCCACCGCCTGCCGCGATGGCCGGTCTACACGGTGTGCTTCCTGCTGTGCGGCGCGCCCCGGTTCCTGGTCGCCGCGTGGGTGCCCGGATGGGGTGCCCTGGCGGTGACCATGGTGGCCGGCGGCATCGCGGCGGGGGCGCTCAACCCGATCCTGGCGACGGTGACCTTCGAGAACATCCCGGACGAGCTGCGCACCCGCGCCCTGGGCACCCTGGGCGCCGGGGTGCTGCTCACCACCCCCGTGGGCGGCCTCGCCGCGGGCTACCTGGTGGACGGCATCGGCCTGGCCGGCGCGCTGCTGCTGACCGGCGGGGCGTACTTCCTCGCGACGCTGTGCCCGCTGGTCTTCCCCTCCTGGCGCCACATGGACGCCCGGCGGGGCACCTGACCTCGCACTAGCAGCTGGGCACCTTGCCGCCGCTGTCGAGGGCGTCCAGGGCGTCGATAGCGCCGTCCAGGGTGGTGACGGGCACCAGACGCAGCCCCTTGGGCAGTTCGGCCCTGGCGTCGGCGCACTCGGCCTTCGGGACGAGGAAAACGGTCGCGCCGTCACGCCGGGCGGCCTGCTCCTTGAGCGGGACGCCGCCGACCGGACCCACCTTGCCGCCGGCGGTGATCGTCCCCGTACCGGCGATCCTGCGGCCGCCGGTGAGGTCGCCGCCGCGGCCGTTGCCCTCGATCTTGTCGATGATGCCCAGGCTGAACATCAGGCCCGCGCTGGGCCCGCCGACGTCCGCGAGGTGGAGGGTGACCTTGACGTCCGAGGGGGACAGCCGCAGCTGCCGCAGGGCCGCGGCGGTGGCGTCCTGCTGGGACTCGGTCATCTCCGCCTGGTTGTGCCGCTCGATCTCCTTGACGGTGCCGCCGGTCGGGTAGACCGCGTCGCGCGGCATCACGGCCTGGTCCGTGGCGAACCAGGCCTTGAGGACGTCACCGAAGCGGACGGCCGCGTCCGGGTTCGTCGCCGCGATGGTCGTCATCCGCAGCTGCCCCGAGGTGTCGCGGGTCCCGGTCCCGGAGATCGCGATCACCGGCTTGCCCTGGTCGTCGCCGAGGACGTCGGCCGTCAGCCCCGGCACGACGATCGAGATCGGCAGCGGCGCGAACAGGGCCACCGCCAGCAGCGCGGCCACGAGCGCGGCGCAGACGGCGAGGATCCGGTTCCGGGCGGAGACGAAAGGCATGGGGTGAATGTAGTTCACGGCGGCGGCCCGGCGTGCCGGGGCCCGGGGCGCCGGGGCCGCTAGCGCAAGGCGTCGGCGACCTCCAGCGCCGCCTCGACGACCCGGGGACCCACCCGTTCGGGTATCGCGTCGGCGAGCATCACCACGCCCACGCTGCCCTCGATGCCCGGCACGCCCACCAGCGGGGCCGCCGCACCGCTCGCCCCGGCCTCCAGCTCGCCGTGGGTCAGCACGTACCCGGGGCCCTCGGAACACCGTGAATCAGGCTCGTACGGCTGCACGCTGCGCCCGGCGAGGATCGCCCGGCCCGCGGCGCCGCGGTCGAGGGAGTGCCGGAAACCGGTGCGGTAGGCGACGTGGTAGTCGGTCCAGCTCGGCTCGACGACCGCCACGGCCAGCGCCTCGGTACCGTCGACCAGGGTGAGGTGGGCGGTGGCGCCGATGTCCTCGGCGAGGGAGCGCAGGGCGGGGAGCGCGGCCTCGCGCAGCAGCGGGTGCACCTGGTGCGCCAGCCGCAGCACGCCGAGCCCGACCCGGGCGCGGCCGCCGAGGTCGCGGCGGACCAGGGAGTGCTGCTCCAGCGTGGCCAGGAGGCGGTAGACCACCGTACGGTTGACGCCCAGCTTCACCGCCAGCTCCGTGACGGTCAGTCCGTGATCGGTGTCGGCCAACAGCTTCAGGACCCGCAGGCCCCGATCGAGCGTCTGAGAGGTCTCCGCGGTCACGACGCCCCCTTCTCGTGTGAGTGGCGGCTCATCTCTCACGGCGGGAGCACTGCCGGTCCCGCGGCAGAGCGCGGAGAGGCCACCGGTCTGGCGGTACCGGCTGGCGCCCCGAGGCTGCTCTGCCACGGCGCGTTGCGTGACCGGAACGGTAGCGATGCGTACCGCTCAGCGGAAGACTTCGTCCACAATCCGGTCACGTGACCGGGGTAGCGGGGGCGCACGACGTAAATCTTCCGCGGAATCACCTCTCGCACCGCAAGATTCACAGCATCACTGACGTACCATCAGCACCCGGCGCGGGCACCGCGGATGAGCGGACGGCCGCCGCTCAGCGCATCCGCGTCGCCCACTCCTGGACCTTCTTGATGCGTTCGTTGAGCTGCCCCGCCGTCGCCTCCGCGCTCGGCGGTCCGCCGCACACCCGGCGCAGCTCGTTGTGGATGACACCGTGCGGCTTGCCGCTCTGGTGGTTGTACGCGGCGACCATCGTGTTCAGCCGCTTCCGCAGCTCCAGCAGCTCCTTGTGCGTGACGATCGGCCGCCGCTCGGCGGGCAGTTCCAGCAGGTCCGCCTCACTGTCCGGCTTCTTCCGGCTGTGCGCGATCTGCCGGGCCTGCCGCTTCTGCAGCAGCAACTCCACCTGGTCCGGCTCGAGGAGGCCCGGAATGCCCAGGTAGTCCTGCTCCTCCTCGCTGCCCGGGTGCGCCTGCATGCCGAACTCGGCGCCGTCGTACAGCACCCGGTCGAAGACGGCGTCGGACTCCAGCGCCTCGAAGGGCAGCATGTCCTGCTCGCCGGTGTCCTCGTCCTGCTGCTTCTCCGCCTCCGCCAGCTCCTTCTCGGACTCCGCGTACGGGTCCTCCTCGCCCTCCTTCTTCGGCTTGTCGAGGGCGTGGTCGCGCTCCACCTCCATCTCGCCCGCGAAGCCCAGCAGCATGGGGATGGTCGGCAGGAAGACCGAGGCCGTCTCACCGCGGCGGCGGGACCGCACGAAACGGCCCACCGCCTGTGCGAAGAACAGCGGCGTGGAGATGGTCGTCGCGTAGACCCCGACGGCCAGCCGCGGGACGTCCACGCCCTCCGACACCATGCGGACCGCGACCATCCAGCGGTCCTGGCTCGCGCTGAACTCCTCGATCCGCGAGGACGCCCCGGCGTCGTCGGAGAGCACCAGGGTCGCCTTGTGCCCGGTGATCTCCCGGATCAGCTTGGCGTACGCGCGGGCCGAGTCCTGGTCGGTGGCGATCACCAGCGCGCCGGCGTCCGGGATGGACTTGCGGACCTCCGTCAGCCGCTGGTCGGCGGCGCGCAGCACGTTCGGGATCCACTCACCGGTCGGCGCCAGCGCGGTCCGCCAGGCCTGGCCGATCGCGTCCCTGGTCATCGGCTCGCCGAGCCGTGCGGAGATCTCGTCGCCGGCCTTCGTGCGCCAGCGCATGTTGCCGCTGTAGGAGAGGAAGATCACAGGACGCACGACGTGGTCGGCGAGCGCGTTGCCATAGCCGTAGGTGTAGTCGGCGGAGGACCGGCGGATGCCGTCGTTGCCCTCCTCGTACGTCACGAACGGGATCGGGTTCGTGTCCGACCGGAACGGCGTCCCGGTCAGCGCCAGCCGCCTGGCCGCCGGCTCGAACGCCTCCAGGCACGCCTCGCCCCAGGACCGGCTGTCGCCCGCGTGGTGGATCTCGTCGAGGATCACCAGCGTCTTGCGCTGCTCACAGCGGTTGCGGTGCAGCATCGGGCGCACGCCGACGCCCGCGTAGGTCACCGCGACCCCGTGGTACTCCTTGCCGACCGGCCCCGCGCTGTACTCCGGGTCGAGCTTGATGCCTATCCGGGCCGCCGCCTCCGCCCACTGCTTCTTCAGGTGCTCGGTGGGGGCGACGACGGTGATCTGCTGCACGAGGTGGTTGTGGAGCAGGTACGAGGCCAGGGTGAGCGCGAACGTCGTCTTGCCTGCGCCGGGCGTCGCGACGGCCAGGAAGTCACGCGGCTGCGTCGCCACGTAACGGTCCAGGGCACCTTGCTGCCAGGCGCGCAGCTTGCCGGCCGTGCCCCAGGGGGCGCGGCCGGGGAAGGCGGGCGACAGGTGGTGCGAGTGCGAGCTGCTTGCGCTGTGCGGGGCGGTGGTAGTCACGGTCTCCGGTGACGGGTCGGGTACGACAACCGTCACAGCCTACTGGCGCGCGGCGGGGGGTCGTGGTTGCGGCCCGTTGTCGTGTGCGGCGCCGCGGTGGTTGCGGTTGCGGATTCTCCCCCGCCCTCCCTCCCGATTGCCCGGCGCGGTCAGTGCGGGCCTGCGCACCGTGTGCCTGGGTCGGGGCCGCGCCGGCGCACTCCCCCAGCCTTCGGCCGGGGGGACCCCCACCTCAGCGCTCGCGGCGCTGGTCCACGTCATTCGGCGCCGGGTTCCCCGCTCGTCTCCCCCAGCCTTCGGCCGGGGGGACCCCCATGGGCGCACCCGCCACACCCCCTCCCGCTGTGTGGGCGCATGACGCCCGGTGGAGGGTCAGTAAGGCACCTGCGGCAACCCCGGACCGCTCTTCTGAACCCCGTCCGGCCATTAGTCGCCTAGACGACCGGAGGGGGTGTGGCGGGGTGCCCCGGGCGGGGGATGCCTGCCGCAGGCGCAAACAACCCGCACACAACAACGGGCCGCGAGGGACCGCGTCAGGGGGCGGCCAGGCGGGCCAGGGCGCGCCCGATCGCCGCGGGGGCGGAAAGATCCCCCGCCGCGACCGAGACGACCAGGGCGTACGCCACGTCCTGGTCGGCCGACCGCAGGTCGACCCCGTTCAGGCCCAGGAACACCGCCGCCGCCAGCCACGCCGTCCGCTTGTTCCCGTCGACCAGGGGATGGTTCGCCGCGATCGCGTGCAGCAGCGCACCCGCCCGCTCGTACACGTCCCCGTACGCCTCGACGCCGAACATCCGCGCCCGCGGCCGGTGCACAGCCGACGCGAGCAGCCCGGGCTCGCGCACCGCGGGCGGTTGGCCGCCGCAGGCGAGGCGGGCGAGGCCGGTGACCTCGGCGAGTGTGAGGTGGCGCACGGTCATGTCACTCCCCCAGCCTGCGCAGCAGGTCCGCGTGGGCGGCGGCGTACGCCTCCCCCGCGGCGAGGACGCGCGCGGCCTCGGCCGCCTCGTACGCCCGCACCGCCGTGCGCACGAACTCCGCGACGGGCACGCCGTGCGCGTCGGCGAGGTCGCCCAGGGACTCCCACTCGGCGTCGGTGAAGACGAGGGTCAGCTCTTTCACACCGGGACGGTAACCCCCCGGCGCGCCCGTCTCACCCGGTTTTCGGGCGGAGGCGGGCCGCGACGGCGACGCCCGCGAGGGCGAGGACGGACATGGGGAGGAGGACGGCCGTGAAGGCGCCCGCCGCGCCGCCGAGGGCGGCGAAGACGGTGCCCGCGGCGGCGACCAGGACGACGCTGGAGAGCGCGTCGGAGACCTGGAGGGCGGCGGAGTTGGCGCCGGCCTCGGAGGGGGCCGAGAGCTTGAAGAGGATGACGCTCAGGGACGAGATGACCAGGCCCGCGCCGAGGCCGCCCACGCCCCACGCGGCGGCGGCGCTCCAGGCGGGGGCGGCGTCCAGGAGCGGCAGGGCGGCGCCGGCGATCGCTGCGGCCATGAGGAACATGCCGAGGACGACGAGGCGTTCGCGGTGGGGTTCGAGGCGGGGACGGCCCTGGATCCAGGAGCCGATGCCCCAGGTGACGCCGCCGCCGGCCAGGGAGAGCCCGGCGAGGGTCGGGGACATGTGCCGCTGCGTGACGAGCATGAGCGGGACGAAGCTCTCGGCGCCGAGGAACGTGCCGGACGCCACACCGCGCAGCAGCACCACGGACGGCAGTCCGCGGGCCGCGCGGAAGGTGCCGCGGGGCAGCAGCCGCAGCGCGGCCGGGACGACGAGCGCGGCGCCCGCCACGGCGAAGACCAGCGACAGCGGCCTCAGGTCCTGCCCGGCGTACTGGAGCAGCCCGGCGCCGGCGGAGACGGCGAGCGCGAGGCGCAGCCGGCGGCCGTCGGGGGCCGCGCGGTCGTCCGGGGGCCGCTGGAGGGAGGCGCGGCGCAGCGCGGGCAGGCCGGTGAGGAGCGGGAGCACGACGAGCAGGGGGATGGCGAGGAAGACCCAGCGCCAGCCGAACTGCTCGGTGACCGTGCCGGCCACGAGCGGGCCGACGATGGAGGGCAGCACCCAGGACGCGGCGAAGGCCGCCATCACCGCGGGCCGCAGGCGTTCGGGGTAGGCGAGGCCGACGACGACGTACAGGGCGACGATGACGAGCCCGCCGCCGATGCCCTGCACGGCCCGGCCCAGCACGAACGGCCACATGGACTGGGCGGTGCCGGAGACGACCAGGCCGGCCGCGAAGGCGCCGATGCCGGTGACGAGCGGCGCCAGCGGCCCGGTGCGGTCGCACCACTGGCCGCTGACGACCATCGCGAAGAGCGAGGTGGTGAAGTAGCCGGAGAAGGCGAAGGCGTACAGCGGCAGCCCGTCCAGCTCGCGGGCGGCGATGGGCATGGCGGTGCCGACGGCGGTGGCCTCGAAAGCGATGAGCAGGACGACGGAGACCATCGCGAGGGTCAGCGCGCGGTAGCGGCTGCCCAGGACGGTGTCGGCTCCGGTGTCCGGCCCCGCGAGGGGCATGCCTGCATGGCCGGATACCGGCTCGGTGTCTGCGGTGGTCACCACGACAGGGTAAGGGGTCAACCGGCTCGTTGCCCCTGGCACCCGGGTCGGCCTTTCGGCCTAGGGCCGGGAGAAGCGGGCCCGGGCCGGGAAGGCGTAGGCCATGCCGCACTACACCTCGTACGACGGAACCGAGCTCGCCTACCAGGACCGGGGCGAGGGGCCCGTACTGCTCGCGCTCGCCGGCGGGCCGGGGCGGGACGCCGCCTACCTGGGCGACCTCGGCGGCCTGGACCGGGGCCGGCGCCTGGTGGTCCCGGACAGCCGGGGCACCGGCGCCAGCCCGCCGGCCGGCGACCCGCTCGCCTACTCCTTCCCTCGGCTCGCCCAGGACCTGGAGGCGCTCCGCGCGCACCTGGGCCTGGAGCGCTTCGCGCTGCTCGCGCACGACGCGGCCGCCGCGACCGCGCAGGTGTACGCCGCCGCCTACCCGGAGCGGCTGACGCACCTCGTGCTGGTCACCCCGGGCTCCCGGCTGCAGGGCGAGCTGCCCGACGACGCCCGCGAGATCTTCGAGAGCCGCGTGCGCGAGTCCTGGTGGCCGGAGGCGGTCGCCGCCCTCGCCGAGCTGGAGACCGCCGACGACCTCGACCGGGTCCGTACGCTGCTGCTGCAGGTCGCGCCGATGGCGTACGGCCACTGGGACGAGCCCCAGCGCGTCCACGCCGCCGCCGAGGGCGGCCAGTTGCACCCGGTCCCCCGCGCCGGGTTCTGGCAGGGCGTCGACGAACCGGCCCGGCTCGCCGTCCTGGCCCGGCTGCGCGAGGTGACCTGCCCGGTGCTGGTCCTCACCGGCGACCGTGACGCCATCACCGGGATGCGCGCGGGCGAGGTCGTCGCGGCCTGCTTCCCGCACGCCCGCCTGCGTCCGCTGCACGCCGTCGGGCACTTCCCGTGGGTGGACGAACCCGGGCTGTTCCGCCCGGTGGTGGAGGAGTTCCTCGCGTCGCCCGGCGGTTCGTGAACGGCGTGTGGCAGTCCTGTTGCAGGCCCCCGGGAAGCGTTGACCCCCTCCCGGGGGCCGCGTCTATGGTCGAGTCACGTCGACGACGCAAGGCCGTGTGCCCGAGTGGTTCAGGGGCTCGACTGCAAATCGAGTTACGTGGGTTCGATTCCCGCCACGGCCTCTACTTTTCCGACCAGGCAAAACGATAGGGCGGCGCCTCGATGGAGGCGCCGCCCTATGGCCGTCCGGAGGGGCTGGGGCGGATCGGCGTCGGCTGTCACCGTTCGCGGCGGACTTCTTCGTCAACGGCGCACCCGGTAGCGCAGGTGGAGCACCCGGTTCCCCTGAATCGCCACGTCAGGATCCTCCAACAGGTGCTGCGCGTGGACCGACCCGAAGTAGCGCTTGCCGGACCCGAACACGACAGGTACGACGTCCATGCGCACCTCGTCGATCAGGCCCGCGGCAAGCACCTGGCCACCGACGTCGCCGGCGGCGACCTCGACCGTGCGGTCACCCGCGAGCTCCTGCGCCTTGGCCACGGCTGCCTCGACGCCGTTGACGAAGTGGAACGGGGCCTCGGGGTCCCAGCCCTCGGGCTCCGGCCGGTGCGTCACGACGACCACGTGGTCGATCCCGCCCGGCGGCTTCCCGTCCCAGCCGTCCGTCAGGTCGAAGACGTGGCGGCCGACGATCGTGACTCCGATCTGGTCCCAGTACGGCCGGGTGTAGTCGTAGGACGTCTGCGACACCTTCAGCACGCCGCTCTCGTCCAACGGGACGTCACCGCTGGACAACCAGTCGAACAGCGGTCCGGGCTGGTCATTCTCGTCCGCGACGAAGCCGTCCACCGACACCGAGCTGTACATGACCACCTTGCCCACGGGGCCCTCCTCAGCTTTGGGGTGCCCCAAATTAGCGGGTCGTGAGCTGTCGCTCCTGTAGGAAATCAATCGGCCGCCGGCAGCGGCCAGCCTCTCGCGCGTGGCCGGGGCACGCCTGCACATCGAGTGACGTGGGTTCGAGTCCCGCCACGGCCTCCCCATGAAGGGCCCGGTCCGCATGGACCGGGCCCTCGATCGTGATTGGCGGGGCGTCAGCCCTGGGGGCGGGCCACCGCGTGCTGGGGGCGGATGGGCAGCCGGCTGACCGGACGGCCGGTGGCCGCGCGGACGGCGGAGGCGACGGCGGCCGGGGAGACGACGACGGGGACCGCGCTGGCGGCCTTGGCGCCGAAGGGAGCGAGCACGTCGCGTTCCTCGACGAGCCGGACCACGCGGATCGCGGGCGCGTCGAGCGCCGTGGGCAGCGAATAGCCGGTCAGGCTGGGCCGCTTGATGACGCCGCGCGGCGCGCGGAGGTCCTCCATGAGGGCCATGCCGACGCCCTGGGTGACCCCGGCCTCGATGCGCGCCAACAGCTGCGCGGGGTTGAGGATCCGGCCGACGTCCTGGGCGACGGCCATCTCCACGACCCGGATCGCGCCGAGTTCGATGTCGACGTCGACCACGGCGCGCACGGCGCAGAAGGCGAGGCCCACGAAGGCGTCGCCCTGGCCGGTGTCGTCGAGCCCCTCGGTGGGGTGCGGGCGGCACTGGGCGGTGGCCCACAGCTCCTTGCCGGCCAGCTCCTCCTCGACGGTGGTGGAGAGCACCCCGTCGTACGAGGTGATCTTGCCGTCGGCGATGGAGAGCAGCTCCAGCGACATGCCGAACTTCCCGGCGAGCGGCTGCAGCAGCTGGGTGCGCACCATCTTGGCGGCGCGTTCGACGGCGCCGCCGGAGACCCAGGTGTGACGGCCGCGCGCGGCGGCGCCGGCCGGGGGCTGGTCGGTGTCGGACGGCAGGACGCGGACGTCCTCGACGCCGAGCACCTCCTGCACGATCTGCCGGGCGAGGGTGGCGAAGCCCTGGCCGGTGTCGACGGCGGCGCAGATGACGGTGGCGGCTCCGTCGTGGACGCGCACGGTGGCGGTGGAGACCTCGTCGGTGCCCTCGGCGCCGAGCATGTGGACCATGCCGAGCGCGTAGCCCACGCCGCGGCGCACCGCGCCCGGCTCGCCGGCGCCCTCCAGGCCGCCGGGGAGCAGCCATTCGGACTCGTCGTCGTCCATGGGCAGCGGCGGCAGGTCGGTGTCGCGCACGGCCTTGAGCAGTTCGCCGACGGGCGCCGGGCAGGTGACCGTCTGGCCGGTGGGCAGCAGGTCGCCGGTGGCCATGACGTTGCGCATGCGGATCTCGACCGGGTCCAGGCCGAGTTTGGCGGCGAGCTTGTCCATCTGGCCCTCGTAGGCCGCGCAGACCTGCATCGCGCCCTCGCCCCGGACGTGGCCCGACGGCGGGTTGTTGGTGCGCACCGCCCAGCCCTCGACGAAGACGTGCGGCACGACGTAGGGGCCGGCGGCAAAGGCGACGGCCGCGGCCAGGGCGTCGGCGGAGGTGTCGGCGTACGCGCCGGCGTCGAGCAGCACCTGGGCCTCGACCTTGACCAGCCGTCCCTCGGCGTCCGCGTGGTGGCGGTAGCGCAGCAGCGTGGGGTGCCGGTGGCTGTGGCTGAGGAAGGACTCCTCGCGGGTGGCCACGAACTTCACCGGGCAGCCGGTCTTCAGCGCCAGCAGCCCGAGCGGGATCTGCACGCCGGAGTCCTCGCGGTCGCCCATCGCACCGGGCACGCCGGTGACGACGACCTTGACGCGGTCCTGCTCCAGGCCGAAGCAGGCGGCGGCCAGGTCGCGGTCGGTGTGCGGGTCGGTGGAGGCGACGTACAGCTCCACGCCGCCGTCGGGGCGGGGCACGGCGAGTCCGGCCTCGGCGCCGACCGGGGCCGGGTCCTGGCGGCCGACCCGGTACAGGCCCTCGACGACGACCTCGCCGACCGCGTCCGGGTCGCCGAACTGCAGCGGGATGTGCCGGATCAGATTGCCGTCGGGGTGCAGGGGGGGCGCCGAGAACGCCCGCTCGGGGTCGATGACGGGCTCCAGGACCTCGTACTCGACCTGGATGGCCGCGGCGGCCAGCCGGGCGGTGTCGGGGTGGTCGGCGGCCACGGCGGCGATGGCCTCGCCGTGGTGCCGGACGGTGTCCTTGGCGAAGACCGGACGGTCGGCGACCCGCCGGCCGTGCATCGCGTCGCCGGGCACGTCCTCGTGGGTCACCACGGCCCGCACTCCGGGCAGTGCGACGGCCTCGGAGGTGTCGATGGACAGGATGCGGGCGTGCGGGTGCGGGGAGCGCAGCACGGCCGCCCACAGCAGGCCCTCGGCCCACAGGTCGGCGGCGTAGGGGTACGTCCCCTGGGCCTTGGCCATCCCGTCGGTGGCGGCCAGGGACGCGCCGATGCCCTGCGGTGTGGACTGCTGCTCGGCGGCGCCGGTCGCGACCGTCGCGGGGGTGCCCACGGCCGGGGTGGCCGTCGCGGCGTCGGGGCCCGTCATCGCGCGTACCTTTCGCTGCCGCGAGGGGGGAGGTGGTGCCGGGTCAGGAGGTGCGGGGTGCTCACGCCGGGCCTCCGGAGGAGGGGCGCGGGTGCGGGACGCGGATGCCGTCGGCCGGGTCGCCCGCGGTGTCGTCCGCGGCGGTCGCCGCGGTCTCCTCGCGCTCGGCCACGACCTGGCGCACGGCCTCCAGGACGCCCTGGTACCCGGAGCAGCGGCAGAGGTTGCCGCTGATGGCCTGCCGGGTCTCCAGCTCGGTCGGGCTGTGGTTGCCCTCGAGCAGGTCGTGCACGGTCATCGCCATGCCGGGGATGCAGAAACCGCACTGCACGGCCCCGCACTCGGCCAGCGCGCGCTGGACGTCCGAGGGCCCGCCGGCGGCGGACAGCCCCTCGACGGTGCGGATGTCGCTGCCCGCGGCGGTCGCGGCGGGCACGAGGCAGGAGGCGACGAGACGGCCGTCGACCTTGACCGAGCACGCGCCGCACTCGCCCTGCTCGCAGCCGTCCTTGGCACCGGCGAGGCCGAGGCGCTCGCGCAGCACGTACAGCAGGGACTCGCCGAGCCAGGCGTCGGTGACCGGCCGGTCGGTGCCGTTGACGTTGAGGACGTAGGAGTCCACCGGGTGCTCGCTGTGCGCGTCGGCGCCGGGCCCGTCGCCGTGCTCCTCGGCCGCCTCCTCCGCCGCCGGGGGCTCTTCGGCGGCGAGGTCCGCGCCGTGGTCCGACGCGGGCTCCTGCGGGTGCGCGGTGTCCTCGCCGGGGGCCGGCTCGGACCGGAACTCCTCGGCCGCGCCGTCCGGCGCGGGGGCGGACACGGGCGGGAAGCCGTACTCACCGGACTCCCCGGAGGCGCCGTCCGGGGTGAGGGGCAGCGTCCACTGGCCGGTGGCGTCCGCGGGGAGCGCCCAGCCGCCGTCCGCTGCGACGCCGGGGCGCGCCGGCGTCGCAGCGGACGGCGGCTGGGCGC
>NZ_JARAVO010000163.1:0-21814 GCF_033792805.1 Streptomyces sp. PA03-1a | reverse complement strand
GCATGAGGGTCCGGCATGAGCCCGGGGTGGGGTCCTGGGCGGCGCGTCAGCCCGAGGCGCCGTTGCGCCGGGCGTAGGCACGGGCGGCGCGGGCGCGGTCGCCGCAGCGGATGGAGCACCAGTGGCGCCGGCCGTGGGTGCGCAGGAGGAACCGGTCGCAGGGGGCGGAGCCGCAGGTGGCGAGGATGCCGGCGTCGGGACCGGTGAGCAGGTCGGCGGCGTCGGCGGCGAGGGTCGCCAGTGCGTGGTTGACGGCCTGGTCAGTGGGGTGTGCCTGGATGCGGCGCAGTCCCTGGGCCCCGTCCCAGGCGAGGAGGGGTGCGGTGGGTACGGCCGTGAGTGCCTCGTTTACCGCGCGCAGGGAGTCTTCGGGCGGGGCGGTGCTGTCGACACGGGCGGCGAACAGGGCACGTACGTGTGCGCGAAGCGCGCGCATCCGCTGTGCGCACACCTCGTACAGCTGCACGTCCGGGGTGGTCAGGTCGTGGGCGACGAGCCAGTGCATGGCGGATCCGGGGGTGGCGAGCAGGTCGTAGCTCTGGCCCGCAGGCAAGGTGGCGGCGGTGTTGGCGAAGTCCAGGGAGCGGTGGCGGTCGGCACCCGGAGCTGGGGGCAGAGCGCTCTGCACTGTGTCGGTGGCCAGGGCGTCGTCCATGCTTCTCATGGTAGCGGTTGCATTTTTCCGTGAGCCCTGCCTAGCCTGGTGTCACGTTAAACACAGACCTTTTGCGTGAGGAATGAGGAAGACGTGATGTCCCAGCCCAACGCCGATCAGTTCCCGGTCCGCACGTACGGCGGCCCGACCGCCTTGTTCGAGTACGGCGGGCTGCGGTTCTTGACCGA
This sequence comes from Streptomyces sp. PA03-1a, assembly GCF_033792805.1. Lineage (NCBI taxonomy): Bacteria > Bacillati > Actinomycetota > Actinomycetes > Kitasatosporales > Streptomycetaceae > Streptomyces > Streptomyces sp. PA03-1a. The sequence goes on along the minus strand of NZ_JARAVO010000163.1, from coordinate 20,971 downwards.
CCCGACGTTCGACGGCCCCGGCGACTACGGCCGGCCCGGCCGCCCGGTCCTGACCAAGACCGCCCCCTCCACCGGCACCCCTGCCGATCTCGGCCCCATCGACGTGGTCCTGCTCTCCCACGACGAGCACCCCGACAACCTGGACACCTCCGGCCGTGCCCTGCTCGCCGACGTCCCCCTCACCCTGACCACCCCCGGCGGAGGCGAGCGCCTCGGGGAGAAGGCCAGGGGCCTGGCCGACTGGGAGACCGTCGAGCTGGAGCGCCCGGGCGGCGGCACTGTCACCGTCACCGGCGTTCCCGCCATCCACGGCCCCGGCCCGCGCGAGGAGGTCGAGCCCTTCACCGGCCAGGTCGTCGGTTTCGTCCTGACCGGAGAGGGCCTTCCCACGGTCTACGTCAGCGGCGACAACGCATCCCTCGACGCCGTCAAGGAGATCGCCGGGCGCTTCGCCCCGGTGGACACCGCCATCCTGTTCGCCGGTGCACCTCGTTTTCCCGTGCTCTTCGACGGCAACCTGATCGTCCTGGACAGCGCGCAGGCTGCTGAGGCCACCCGGATCCTCGACGCCCGCCGTGTCGTCCCGGTCCACCACGACAGCTGGGCCCACTTCACCGAGGGCCGCGAGGACCTGGAGGCCGCCTTCACCGCCGCGGGCCTGGCCGACCGCCTGGACCAGGACTGGGCGCAGCGCTCCTCGGCCTGAACCGCCGCCCGGAACCGAGACTCGCGCGCGTTCGGCGCGTCAGCCCTGGTCCGGCTGCGGCGCGTTCGTGTCGAGGCGGGCGAACAGGTCGGCGACCAGGGGTGCCGCGCGCTGTTCGAGGTAGAAGTGCCCGCCGGGGAAGGAGCGCGTGGCGAAGCCCGACCGGGTCCTCGAGCAGGTGAGCGGGCGCGGTGGCTGCTCCGGCTCACTCCGGCGCCGCGGTTTCGCCGTCCGGCAGACGCTGCCGCGCTGCGCCCACGGGTTGTCCGTCTACGCGCCGGCCGAGGGCTTCTTCCCGTTGTCCCGTTGCCGCCGTGGCGCCCGCGCGTGCCTGTTCCGGGTCTTCGCGAAGGTTGAGCGTCCGCGTCATTGCGCAGACGACCCTGACCGCCGGCCCCGAAACCCCAGCGGACGGCACCCTCACGCGCCCGAGTTCCGGCGGGTGCTATTCGAAGGGGCGGAGTGCTTTTGTCGCTGTTTCCCGCACGGTTGGATTTGTGTCGTCGGTCAGTTGGGCCAGTAGCGGACGTGCGGGCGGCCAGTGCCCCACACTGGCGGCGAGGGCACCCGCGACTGCGGCGCGTACCCACCAGTCTGGGTCGTCCGTCCTGGACCGCAGGGCATCGAGCGACACGCCCAGCATGCCGAGGCCGCGGGCCGCCCCGGCCCGCACGGACGGTTCGGAGTTGGCGAGCAGTTCACGCAGGGCGGCAGCCGCGGCCGGGGCGCGATCGGAGTTCGCGGCCCTGCGGCCTACCGCCTCGCCCAGCACCGAACGGACGTACCAGGCGGGATCGGAGGTAAGCGGAACCAGGTGGTCGACTGCCGCCGGAGGGGCGGACCAGGCCAGCAGGAGCACGGCATCGTGCCGCACCCAGGAGTCCGGATCCTGCAAGGCCGTGACCACAAGCGCGTATGCCTGTGCGTTGTTGCTCACGCTCGGCAGTGAGTTGAGGGCGGTTCGCCGGATCGTCGGATCGGGGTCGGCCAGCGCCTCGCGCAGTACCCCCGTGTCGGGCGCCTCGAACACGTCGCGGAGCGCCCACAGCGCGGCTCTGCGCAAGTCGGGGTCATCATCGGCGAGCACCGGGAGGATGACGGCCCGGCACTCGTCCCGATCGGCTCGCATGACGGCGCTCAACGCCATGCCCAGTCGTTCACCGTCATCGTCGTCCTCGCCGCGCAGCGCGTCGGCGAAGACCCGCAGGAGCAGCGGGAACGCTGCGGCCCCGGAGAGGCCGGCCAAGGCATGTGCCATCAGGTCCCGGCCGTACCAGTTGCGCTCGCGCGTGCAGGTTTCCAGCGCGGCCCGTACGGACGCTGCCGCCGAGCGGTCACCGCTCACGGCCAGTTCCCTTACGAGCGGCCAAGGATCACCATCCAGTGTGCCGTCGGCGTACCGGAACAGTTCGGCTGGTGTCACCTGGGCCTCCTGCCCTGAGGTGAGGCGTGGACCGGGGACCTGTTCCCGCCGGTCCAGCGCCCGCATGGCGGGGTCAGCGTACGCTCGAGTCACCGCGCCCGCACAGCACCGCGCTGGGTTTGTGCCTGGCCGGTTCCTCGGAGAACCGGTGCCGTCCTGTCCTGGGTACCGGCAACCGGCCTTGCTCAGGAGTGCAGGGGGGGCCGTGTTTCCGTACCGGTTGCCGCGCGGCGGGGCAGTTGTGTGTACGAGTCGGGGGAGTTGTCTTGATGATGTGGCAGTTCGGGGTGTGTTGTGCGGCGTGCGGATACATTGGGGGTCTGCTGTTGGGGCGGGCCGGATGCGGGATCCGGCGGGTTTGAGGAGTTTTTGGTCATGGGGGAGTCCGGGTTCGCTGAGCGCTGGTTGGAGACCGGCTCGGGGCCCGGTGCTGTGGTTCGGGCCCGTGTGGCGCAGGTGAACCAGGCGGTGCAGGCGGCGTACCGGGCGTGGTTGGACCACGCGACCTCGTGCCCGACGTGCCGGGACGGGGCCGCGCGTCAGTGCACGGTTGTGCAGCCGTTGTGGGATGCGTACCAGGCGGCTCAGCAGGCGGCCCGGTGACCCGGTGCCGCCGTGGCCGGGCGGTATCTGGCGTCATGCATTCCGGTGAGGCGATCCCCCGTGCCGCGGTGTGCCGGCGGCCATGACGTGCCAACCGCCCGCCTGCACGCCGACCCCGCCGGATCACCACGAGGGCCTTGACCTTGACCGCGTCGTGATGACGGACGAGACCCACGCCCGGCATGTCCTGGCCGCCTGCTGCTACCCCGGTGACAAGCGGCGCCGCTCCCACCGGGCGGGCCCGCGGCCGTTTACCGCCCGGTGCCGGCTGGCGCGGCCCTTCATCGTGCGCGGGTTCGAAGGCTGCGGAGTCCCGCGCGCCTGCATCCCCGGTGGCGTCCCCAACGGGTGCCGCCGTGGGGTTGACCTGCGACGATGGCTTTCCTGGCTCCCGTGCGGTGGCTGTCCTGGGGTGCACCTGCCCCTGAGGTCGAGGTGCGCATATGAGTGCAATCCGTTCATACTTGCATATAACCTCTAGTCAGGTCACGATTACCCTACGTAACCGAGGCGCGATCTCGTATGAACGCCACGACCAAGTACACACTCGCCGCCGCTGCCGTCGGCTGGACCTTCCTGGCGTCCCAGTGGTCCGGCAAGGGCTGCGACTTCGTCCCTCAGTCCTACGCCCTCGTGCTCTCCCACGGCGTGCCCGCGGGCGCTGAGGGATGCAAGGCCGAGACGGACGGGCCGCAGTACACCGACCAGTACGACCGGTGACACCCATGTGAGGTCCGGAGTGGGTGCCGCCACCGGCTCGAGTTCGGGCTCGTCCGGGGTGGCCGGCGGCGTGCCGCATACGGGCCCGTCGAGGTGGGCAATGTGCCACGTCCGGTGGTGGTGGCCCCCCTTGGTGTGCCGCTGCGCTATGACTGGGCCAGGATTCCCCGGAGCAGGCCGGTGGACTGGCCCACCTCGATGAGGTACCCGTCGGGGTCGCGCAGGTAGCAGCGCAGCTCCGAGCCTCGGTCCACCGGTTCGGTCAGGAATTGGGCGCCCTGGGAGACGGCGTGCGCGTGGAAGGCGGCGAGGTCGGCGACGCGCACGTTCAGGAAACCGGATACACGGTCGCCGGTGTGGGGCGCTTCCAGAGTCACGTCCGGCTTGTCGGGCGTGGGTCCGCCCCCTGGGTTCATGATGAGCCAGCTGTTGGCGATCTTGACGATCGCCGGGTTCTCCTCCATCACGACCTGGCCACCGAAGACGTCGGCGTAGAAGCGGCGCGAGACCGTGACGTCCCGCACGGTCAGGAAGTGCGTGAGGAGCAGACCGTGCTCGGGCACGGGCAGGTCACCGGGAGGTACCGTCATCGTTGGGTCACCCTTCGTCGAAGTGGGGTGGTCCCGGGGTGAAGACCACGACGGAGCAGGGTGGCCAAGAGGCCGTCGCCTCAACCGCGTGCGGCAGACTTGTGCAGTGCACGACGCGGGCGGGCTCTGCCCCGGGCTGCCGACCGCTCCGCAGTAACCGACCAGAGCGGCCGTGGTTGTGTGACACCCCGGGGGGCGGCCTTCTCCCCGGGATGTTCGTGGGCCGGCCAGCAGGGGCGGTCGAATGCGTCTGCCGGCCGATCGAAGGCGGTTGCTGTCACCGTGGTCGTGGGGCCCGCTGGGCGATCTCGGTGCATTCGGTGTGCAGGTCCCAGGAGACCGGCCGGTCGAAGTCGAGATGCAGCCGTACGGCGCGGGTGGTGGTGAGCACCTGGTCGGCGGACAGGCCGAGATGCCCGGTGGTGGGGTTGATGTCGTGGCCTTGGGGGTGCGGGTTCACGGGTGGGGCCTGCTGGTGAGGCCGAGCAGGGTGAGCCGCTCGGCGGTCGAGGTACCGGCGACCGGCGAGAACAGGGCGAGGACCTGGGTGCGGTCCTCGTCGATCAGGGACTGGCAGTCCAGATCGAGCAGGCCGACCTTGGGGTGCAGGATCCGTTTGCGGCGGTACCGCATCACGGCGACGTCGTGGAGATCCCACAACGCGGCGAACCCGGGGCTGCCGCTGCGCAGCCGGTCGACCAGGGTGCGGGCGGGGTCGTCGTCGCGGCGGCCGACGGCGGCCAGCAGGTCGGCGACCAGGGCTCGCGACTCGTTGGCGTGGTCCTCGACCGGATACCCGCAGCGCGTACCGGGGTCGGTGAACCAGCGGTAGATGATGCTCGCCTCGGGGCCGCTGCGGCCGGTGAGGTCACCGAACACGGCGCGGGCGAGGTGTTCTGGGCCAGCGTGTCACCGAGGTCGGTCATCACCTGGGCGGGTACGTCGGAGAGCCGGTCGAGGACGGCCGGCAGGGCCGGGGAGACGTGCCGGTCGCCGCGCCGGCGGTCCGGCACGTTCAGCCCGGCGAGCCGTTAGAGGTGGTCGCGTTCGTGGGGCATCGGATCGGTTCCAGTCGTCTCGCGACGGTCCGCTGACAGCCATACCCAGAACCCCTGGGTCCAGCTGATCCAACGAATGACCAGTTCGAACCGGGGAACCAGAAAGTGGGGCCTCTGCTGGGGCGGAGGCCTCCTCACGACGTCGCAGCCTGGACCCGGGTGAACTCGTGTGGTCGTAGCGCTAGTTGAGCGAGAACGGTTGACGAGCGCCGCCCCGGACAGCGCTGCCCGGGGCGGCCGCAGGACGGACCCCGCCGCAGCCGTACGCGCTGTCGGCTGGCCCCGTACGGACGGTTCACCGTATGGGGCCACCTGCTCATCCGCCGACGAGCACACTGTCGGTGACAGCGTCCTGGAAGCCGTCACCGCCTTCGTAGGCGGCCCGGTAGCGGGCTTCTCCGCTGCCCTCGAGGTCCGCGGAGAAGTAGTACCCGGTGCCGTCCCACCGTGCCTCGACGGTGGTCAGGTCCGACCAGTCCAGGCCGTCGGACGAGCGCTGCACGGTGACCAGGACCGTGCCCGGGGTGAAGCCGTCGGTGAAGTCCATGTGGCCCTCCGCGTGCACGGTCCGCTCGTCGGTCCGCAGCGACGAAAAGTCGGTGAACACCGCGCCGTGGTGAACGTGTACCAGGTCGCTCAGGCCGGTGGACGGCTGAAGGAAGGGGTCTTCCGTGGTGTCCAGCGCGAGCTGGAAGTATCCGCCGTCCCATGGCGTGTAGGTGACCGAGAAGGTTCCGTCGTCTTTGGTCGTGAAGCCCCCTACGGTATCGGTCCTGCCCTCCTTCGGCCCGAAGAGGATGCCACCGGACTCCCCAGCCAGGGGCACCCAGCCCTCCGCCGTGTGCTGTTCGACCTTGGCGGTCAGCGTGACCGCCTCTCCGTCGTCGATGTCCGTGGCGCTGACCTGGGCGACGAACCGCGTGGGAATCTGGTCGACGCCGATCTGCACCAGCTCCGACTCCCCGGACAGGATGAAGGGCTCACCCCCGGTCGCCCGGAACACGGCCTGAACAGGGGCACCGTTGTCGAGGTGGACCGAGCCGGCGAAGCGTCCAGCAGCATCCGTGGTCACGGAGGACTGGGTCCAGTAGTCGACATCGAGGTCTACCTGGCGTCCCGCGAGCGGGAGCAGTTCCCTGGTGGGCCGGCGCTCGTACAGGGTGCCGCTGACCTCGACGTCGCGGTGGTCCCTGTCGATGGCAGTACGGTCGACGGTCAGTGCGCCGAACTTGGCCACGACGTAGTAGGCGAGTTCGCCGGCCGACGTCTGCGAGACGTGGTCGCCGTCGGCGTCCGTCAGTTCTACGTCGACGCGGTAGGCACCGAACTGGTCCAGCTGCAGCGGCTTCTTGGTGCGCCACACGCCGCTCTTGCGGTCGCCGGAGGAGAGCGTGAAGTCCTTGGGTTTGACCCGGGCGACCTCGTGCCCGGTGGTGTACGAGACGATGTGCGCCGAGACCGCGGTGATGTCACTGCCGGATTCCGCAACGACCTGCAGGGTGCCAAGGTCGTCGTTCACGCTGCCGGCGTACCGCACCTGCAACTGGTCGGACGCGTGAGCGGCCGGGGCGGCGGTCACCACAAGCCCTACGGTGAGACCCAGCGCCGCCACGACGGCACGTAGCCTTCTTGGGCGGCGCCCGCCATTCGTCCGTCTCGCCAATCCATCCATATGCTGTCCCACCCCTTCTGTGCCGAAATCAGCCCGGCGATGCGATTGCGCGGCCGAGCCCGCGAGTAGTTGTAGCGCACCTTGATCATCATTCGCATGCCCATTCGGTGACCGTGGCTTCGGCCACGTGCCTCGGGGGCTGGGGGAGGACCACGGTGACCCGTTATGGCGTGCTCGGCACGATGCGTGCGCGACTTGTCGGCATTTATGGTGATTCACTCCCAATGGATGCCGGAGTGATCGCAGACTGACCGTTGCAGTACGGTCGGCGCTCCGAACTGCCCGTAGGTGTTGGCGTGTGATCACCAGGGGGACCCAGCTTGCACCGCGGAAGCCGCGGTCACGAGCGCGCCCGCCACCGGGTCAGGACGCCGGGCCGGTCCCGGTGCCGGATGAGGTGCGGGCGAACCAGCTCCGCGTCTCCTCGGCGGGGAGGACGCGGGTGAGTTCGGCCGTGCCCGGGAGCAGCGGGAAGAACCGGTCGGCGTTCCAACTGCGCTGGTACATCGGCTCGTCCAGTACGAGCAGGCGGCGCCCCTCCACCACGGGGATGTCGTCGGGCAGCCCCTCGTTCCAGATCCGGTCGCCGTTCGGGGCGAGGAGTTCGAAGGCCCCGGTTGCGACCGCTTCGCTGCGTCCCCGGGCGGGCTTGGGGTCCGTGGCCAGGCGGACGCTCTCGGCCGAAGGCGCGGTGCCGGGCACGTGGCCGCCGCTGACGAGGACGTGGGCGAGCAGCGTGTGCAACTGGAAGTTGTCCGCGATGCCGCCGATGCGCACCTCGAAGCCGGTTCCGGTGGGCCGGTGCAGCACGACCAGGTCCTCGTCGTCCAGGACGGCCAGTGCGTAGGCCAGGCACTTGAGGTCGTGCCGCTCCAGGGCTGCCAGGTCGTTGCAGACGGGGAGGAGCGCGGACGCGTGCCGGCTGCGCACCTCTGCGCTGCGGCACAGCACGGCCAGCGCGGGCGGTTGCCACTCCTCGACCGAGCACCAGGCCAGCGCCAACCGCGTGGCCTCGTGCGCGTCGTCGCCCAGGCGGGCCAGCAGGGCATCGTCGATGATCTTCTGGTCGGGCTCCGGCAGTTCGTCCTCGGCGCCACCGGAGCCCGTCCACCGGCGGGCGAACTCCAGTGCGTCGAGCAGGTCCTGCCGGACGCCGCCGAGGATCGGCTCCGCGCAGGCCGCCGGATCGGCCCCGCTCTCGACGCAGAACCCGGCCGCCATCGCCAGCAGCGGGCGCGGACCGGTGGGCGGGAAGGCGGGAATCAGTGCGGCCAACCGGGGCCCCACTGGCGCGCGTTCGGGGTCGGTCGACTGCTGCAGGCTGTTTATCGCGGCGGTGAAGGCCCGCTCGGTGCGGGCACCGTCACGAGCGTCGACGGCCTCTTCCAGCTCCGACACGACGGCGCCGAGGCCGGCGGACTTCTGCTTCCTCTTGAAGATCACCGGCACACCTTATGCCCGAGGACTGACAACGGGCGGTGGAGCGATCCGAACGCCCGTGCCCGCTGTTCCCCCTCGCCCTCAGCGCCGGGTGGAGATCTGGTTCGCGCCACGCCGGTAGGTGTGGAGGATCAACCCCGCGTGGAATGTGCCCCCCTTGCGTACAGCGCGGGAACCAGGGCGTCTTCCAGCATGTTCCGGTAGAGGCCTGGGGCGTTGTGCTTCTCGGCGTCCCGCGCCACCCACTCGATCATGCCGTCGTCGCACACTACCGCCGGTCTTCGTCCACGAACAGGTCCGTCAGATGGCACTTCCCGGCGTACCTGCCGCCGGCGTGGAACAGGTGGTGCGCGATGCCGACCATCGTGCGGTCCAGCCGGGCCGCGATACCGCGTATCCGCTCGTCGTCGAGCAGACGCCGCCCCGTCCGTTCGCAGGCGTCGTCGTCGCGTTCGACCTCGAAGCAGGAGTCTTTGCCGCGGACCGGTACCTCCCAGCAGGCGCGGCCGGACTCGGCAAGGGAGCAGATCTCCACGATTGCGCCCATCCTGGCGTGGGCAGTGCGGCAACGTCCGCCGGTCTCCCCTGATACGTCCCCACCGCCGGCCCAGCCGTGATGCGTGAGTGCCTTCAGCGCACCAGCTCGGTGGCCAGCAGGTCCATCAGTAGGCCGTCGTGCCAGGTCCCGTCGGGGCCACGCTCGTACTGCCGCATGATGCCGACCGGCCGGAAACCGGCATTCGCGTAGCAGCGGATCGCCGCGGTGTTGTCTGCCGCCGGGTCGATGACCAGACGGTGGTAGCCGAGGTCGTCGATGAGATGGCGGGCCAGCGTGCGTACGGCGTCGGTGCCCAGACCCCTGCCGTGCGCCGCAGGATCGAGGAAGAGGTCGATTCCCGCGTGCCGGTAGTCCGGATCCTCCTCGGAATACCACTGGATCATGCCCACGGTCCGCCGCTGGTGAAGGACCGTCAAACAGGCCGTGTCAGGGTCGTCAAGGTCGGCCGCGATGTCCGCTTCGAGATCATCCCCGCCGTTCCAGCGTGCGCGCACCTCGGGAGTGCCCCGGATCGCGGCCAGAGCGGGGATGTCCTCGGGGGCGGTGGGCTGGAGGACGACGAGGGTGCCATGCAGCACGGTCACGGCAAGCACTCTATGCGACCGCGACCGTGCGCCCTGCGTTGTCCTGCCGGTTGCCGACTGTCCTCCACCGGGCCGCCGTTGTCGGTGCCGGATGACACCATCCGGTCATGAGTGGCGAGGCTTTCAACTGGCACGGGTTCCTCGGACGATGGCAGGAGGAGTGGGTTCCGCGCGCTGACCGGGACGAGGACGGCGGACAGGCCGTGCCCCTGGGCAGGCCCGGGGCGGACGAGACGGCGATCGCCGCGGCCGAGGAGCGGCTGGGGCGGCGGCTGCCGCCCTCGTACCGGGAGTTCCTGGCCGTGAGCAACGGGTGGCACGTGGACGAGACGGCCGGGGTCTACCAACTCGGCGGTGTCGCGGACATCGACTGGTTCGGGGATCCGCACGGCATGACCCCGCTGTACGAGCAGGGTCTGGGCGACGACCCGCGCGAGGAGGACGTCCTGCTGGCCGGGATGTGGCGACGCGCGCTGCGGCTGGAGACGGACTCCGACATGTCGAACGCCCTGCTCGACCCGGGCGACAGCGACCAGGACGGCGAGTGGGCGCTCTACGTGTTCAAGGGCTGGAGCGGTGAATACCCCCGCCGCTACGCGTCGTTCCGCGCGTACATGGAGGCCAAGTACCGCGCCTTCCACGCCGACCGGACGGAGAGACCCGACTTCGTCAACGCGACCACGCGAGCCCAGGACGCCCAAGTGGAGCAGGGCCGCCTGCTGGCCCTGCGCGGGCGGTACGAGGAGGCCCTGCCGCTGCTCGAGGAGGCGCGGTCATTCGGCCGACCACGTAGCGCCGCCCTGCTGGGCCAGCTCCGCCACCTGCTCGCTCCGCACAGCCACCGGGACTACGGCCACCTCGTGGCCGACCCGCGCTACCTGTCCGAGATCCTGTCCGTGGAGGCCATGGCACCGGCGGGCGACCGATGGCGCCAGGGCGGGGACGACCACTGGCTCAAGATGATGACCGCCCGTGGGGCAGACCGGAAGGCCGCCGAGACGCTACTGAGCGCGATGCGGGACGGCACCTATCGCTACGCGCCTCCCGGTGCCTGGGGCCGGGCCGTCGCCGAAGCCCGGGAATTGGCCCGCTGGGGGGCGACCGACGCCGCATGGCGGGTGCTGCGGGACGCGCTGCCGGTTTGGGAGGCGCCCGAGTCCCTGCTGATCGCTCCGATCGGCCTGCTCGCCGATCCGTTCCTGGGCCCGCTGATCACCCCGGACCGTGGGCGGGAAATCCTCGCGACACCGCGGGCCGGGGAGACGGGACCTGCTCCCGAGCCGGTGCCCGATCTCGACCCGCCGGGCCTCGGCTGGCTGACGGAGCCTGCCGTGTACGGGCAGCGGGTGGACGGCTACCGCTGTGTCTGGGTCGAGGGGGTCGACCCGGACCGGCTCCCCGCGCTGATTGGCGAGGAGGGTGCCGAACTGAGCGGGCCCGTGGAGCTGCGCATGTTGCCCTGGCGGGGGCCCAAGCCGCACGAGCGCGAGGGCGTGCAACCCTGGGAGGACCGGGCCGTCGTCGCCGCGGGCCGCACCGCCGAAGCGTGGGCCTTCGCCTTCGACGGCCACTCCCGGCGTTCTCTGAGTGAACGGCTCGCGTCCCCCGCCGTGGCGGCCTCGTCGTCCGGCCGAGCGGTGGTGGTGTGGCGCGACCCGGAGCGCGCGTCTCCCGGTGCCCGCCCCACCGCGTTCCACCTCTCGGTGGCCGAACAGGGCGAGGAGCTCTATGCGTTCACCGTGCGGGGTACGGAGATCGAGCGTTCCGGCGCGATACCCGAAGCCCTGGACCCCGCACGGTTGTTCCGCCCCGAGGACACGGAGCCGGACCGCGAACGCCGTTTGCTGGAAGCCCTCCATGCCGAACTCGGGCTCTCGCTGCCGCGCTTCGCGCTGACCCAAGGCAGGCTCCGCACCTTCATCACACGGTCCTGGACCAGGGCGCCGCGCGAGGGGGAGGCGTACGCCTACCTCGGGTTCGTGCGACACCGGCCCTGAACTCGTTGACGGGAACCCCACATGACCGCCCTCCCCGACCTTCCCCGTCCCGAACGCGTCCGAAAGGGCGGCGGACGAGCTTCTCGCCGAGGCCACCCGCAACGGTCTCCGTCCCAGCGTCCTGACACTCGCCAATCGCGTCGGACTCTCCAACACCAGCTTCCGCCGCCCCGCCCCCGACATCGTCGAGACCATCACGACGGCGCGAAACGCCACAACCGAACCCAGCGCGCCAGCCGGCACCAAGCGCGACACGGACCTCGTCCGGAGAAACGCCAAGCTCCGCAGAGCGAACCGGGAACTCACCGACCAGCTGGGCCTCGCCCTCGCATGGGTCCAGCTCCTGGCCATCGAGAACAAGGACCTGAGAGCTCAAGTCGAAGCATCCTCCCGAGTCACCCACCTGCCGAGGAGCCGGGGAGCGGAACGTTGCTTCCGGTGCTTGATCCTGGAGCCGTCAGGCGCATGAGCCTGATGGAACCCCGTGCCGTGCTCCTCGGTCGCCGAGCAGAGGTGGACGGGCAGGCCGACCGGGTCGAAGCTGACGTAGCAGGTCCAGATCGCGCGCATATCGACGGCATGCAACCCGGGGCGGTCGGACGAGCGGTGGGCTATTCCTTGCCGCTTATCGTCAACTGGCGTTCTCGGCGGCATAGGTCTGGAGCTTGCTCAGGGCCTGAGGAGCGGCGCTCTCGTTGGCGCGGGCGACGATGACGATTTTGCTGGTGGCGACCGCGACGATTGCCTTGTCGTCCTTCTTGCCGATGACGGTGTCGTTTTGCCGGGCAGTCAGCGCGTAGTTCTCGCCCTGAACCGCCAGGCGCGGCGAGGCTTCGGGATCGCGGACCGTCTGCACGATCTCCTTGGTCTCCTGGGGCGAGGGGCGCCATTGCGCCGCGTCGCTGGTTCCATACAGGCTCCCGTTGAGATCAGCGAGGAACACCGCATCTACGCCCGGAGTGCTTCGGACGATGCCTTCGCAGGACGGTTCCCAGCTCATGAACCGCTCCTTTCCGACGGGGAGCCGGCGGCGGCCGGACCTGGGTCCAAGACAACGCGCATACCGCCAGCGTGCCACCCGGGGCGGTTCCCCGCGCGGGGTGCTGCTCCGGGTCAGTGACCGGCGCACGCGCAGGGGAACCACCGATTCCGCCGTCAATGTCCGCGCAGGGCCCTACTGTGCGCCTCGTGGACATTCACTGGAACGCCGGCCTCAGCACCGCGGCAGCCATCTGCAGCGCCATCACCGCCGCTTTTGCCTGACTTGCCGCGCGGCGTGTGAACAAAAGCGCGACGACGGTTGCCGTATCGAGCGCGACCGCTGGCATGCCGACGTGCCCCCAGCTCGACGTGACCCTGGAAGATGCGGGCGGCGACCGCGCAAAACTCAAGGTAGGTGGCCGTCGCAGCAGCCCACCTGGTGCCGGATGTGTCGGTGGCGGCGTACTTGGGATCGTCGGTGCGGGGGTTCTTCTTGCTGCCTCTCCAGGTGCAGCGCTGCCGGCTGTCGTCACCGGGGAAGAGGTCGGGGTTGTGATCGCTGATTCGACTGCTGCGGGACGGCGACCGGTGAGCTCCCCGACGGCGAGGACTTCCTTCGCGCCGAAGGCGGGGCTGACGCCGGAGGGGGTGAGCCCGGCGGCTTGGCCGAGGGTTTCCCGCGTGTGCGGGCGCGGGGTGACGTAGACCCGGCCGCAGGCGGATCCGTCCTGTGTGACCCGGCCCGCGCGGAATCCGCGCTCCGGCAGGATAGGTGCATGCATCTCGATGTCCTGCGCATCCGTGACGACTTCCCCGCGCTGAGGGAAAAGGTGGCCCACTTCGACGGGCCGGGTGGCTCACAGGTGCCCCGCCAGGTCGCCGAGGCGATGGCCGCGGCGACGTGCTCGGGCATCTCCAACCGGGGCGCGGTGACAGCTGCCGAGCGCCGTGCCGAGCACGTCGTGAAGGAGGCGCGGCGGGCCATGGCGGACCTTCTCGGCTGCGAGCCGCGCGGTGTCGTCTTCACCCGGTCGGCGACGCAGGCGGCGTACGACGTCTCCCGTACCCTGGCGCGGCAGTGGACAGCCGGTGACGAGGTGGTCGTCACCCGTCTGGACCACGATGCCAACATCCGGCCGTGGATCCAGGCCGCGGAATCCGCCGGTGCGGCGGTGCGGTGGGCCGCGTTCGATCCCCGGAGTGGTGAGTTGAGCGTCGACGCCATTCGGGAACAGCTGTCCGGCCGGACCAGGCTGGTGGCGGTCACCGGGGCGTCGAACGTGCTGGGCACACGCCCCGACATAGCGGCGATCGCCGCGGCCGTCCACGAGGTCGGAGCCCTGCTGTACGTGGACGGGGTGCACCTGACGCCGCACGCGCCGGTCGACCTGGCCACCCTGGGTGCCGACTTCTTCTCGTGTTCGCCCTACAAGTTCTTCGGCCCCCACCATGGTGTCGTGGTTGCGGATCCGGGACTGTGGGAGGAATTGCGACCGGACAAGCTGCTGCCTTCCACCGACGACGTGCCGGAACGCTTCGAGCTGGGCACCCTGCCGTACGAGATGCTCGCCGGCACCACCGCGGCCGTGGACTACATCGCCGCACTTGTGTCCTCCGCGGGCGACCGGCGCAGCCGGGTACTGGAGGCGATGCGAGCGGTCGAGGCATACGAGGAGAACCAGCTGGGGCGGCTGCTGGAGGGGCTGTCGGGCATCGACAGGGTGCGGCTGTACGGCGTGCCGGCACGCCGTACGCCGACGGTGTTCTTCTCCGTGGAGGGAGTGCCCGGCCGGGAGGTCTACGAGCGGCTGGCGCGGCGCGGTGTGAACGCCCCCGCGGGCAACTTCTACGCGCTGGAGGCATCGAGGCTGCTGGGGCTCGGTGACACCGGTGCGGTGCGTGCCGGGCTCGCCCCGTACGTCGACGGCGAGGACGTGCAGCGGCTGATCGACGGTGTCGCGGAGGTGGCCGAGTGAACCGCGGAGCGCTGGTCACGGGCGCGTCCCGGGGCACTGGCCGGGCCGTCGTCGCGGCGTTCGCGCGGGCCGGCGACCAGGCCGCGGTGCACGGCAACAGGTCTGCACGGGAGGCCGAGCAGGTGGCTGCGTCCGACATGACCCGCTCGGTCATCGACGGCCCGGACGGAGCGAACGCGGCGGCCCCCTTCTGTACGCCTCGGACAGGTGCGCCCTGACGGCGGCGCGTGGTACAGGTCGCCGGGCTAGACTCGCGCCCCGGACGCGGGAAGGAGCGGACACGTGAGCGCAGCACCCATACGGTTCGGCATCGTGGGCAGTGGCTGGCGGGCCGAGTTCTTCGCCCGGCTGGCGAGGGCGCTGCCCGAGCGGCTGGCGGTGGCCGGCGTGGTGACGCGCTCGGCCGATCGAGCCGCCCAGGTGGAGGCGGAGTGGGGGGTGCCCGCCTTCCGGACGGTTGATGAACTGTGCGGCAGTGAACCGGAGTTCGTGATCCCGTCGGTGCCGTGGGAGGTTTCGCCCCAGGTCGTACGGGAACTCGTCGAGCACGAGGTCCCGGTCCTCGCGGAGACACCGCCGGCGCCCGATGTGCGCGGGCTTCGGGAGTTGTGGGATGCCGTGGGAGGCGCGACGCGTGCTGGGGGCGGAGGACTCGTCCAGGTCGCGGAGCAGTACACACTGATGCCCGGCCACGCCGCTCGTATCGCCCTCGTACGGGAAGGGGTGATCGGCGAGGTCACGTCCGTCCAGGTGTCCTCGACCCACATGTATCACGCGATGTCGTTGATCCGGCACACCCTGGGTGTCGGTTGCGGGCCTGTGACGGCGACGGCCCGGGCCTTCACCGCCCCGCTCGCCGATCCGCTGTCCCCCGGCGGCTGGTCGGACGACCTCACGCCCAAGGACGCCGTCACCACTCTCGCTCTCCTGGACTTCGGCGGGGCCCGCACGGGCCTGTACGACTTCACGGACAACCAGTGGTGGAATCCGCTGCGTGCCCGCCGGATCGTGGTGCGCGGCTCGCTCGGCGAGATCGTGGACGACACGGTGGTGCGGATGGCCGATCCGCGCACGCCGGTGGAGTCCCCGCTGGTACGTCGTCGCACCGGCACCGACCTCAACCTCGAAGGGGCGGAGGTGCACCACATCTCGTTCGACGGGCGGGTTGTGTGGCGCAACGGCTATCTGGGCGCGAGCCTGTCCGAGGACGACCTCGCCGTGGTGGACCTGCTGTGCCGTACGGGCGCATGGGTCCGGGACGCCGGCCCGGAACCGTATCCCCTGGCCGAGGGCTGCCAGGACCATCTGCTGGCGTTGGCCATCGAGGAGTCGGCGCTGACGGGGGCGCCGGTGACGACCGCGGCGGAGGCGTGGGCGGCCCGCTGATCCCGCCGGCCGCGCGGCCTTCTTCGTGCCCGCCCGCGGCGCTCCAGCGCCCACACGCCAAGGGCTCCCGGTCGGCAACGCCTGGGGCCGGGACGACGTCCCGGCCCCAGGCGTTGCCGACTGCTGCTGCTGGTCGCGGTGGGTCAGTGCTGGCCGTGGCCGCCGTCACTACGGCGGCGTTGGAGCGTGAACTTCTCGAAGACCGACAGCTCACCTGTGGGCGTGATGATGTTGTAGTAGGTGACGTGGATGCGGGTCATGTCACCGGGGTGACGGCCCGGGTCGACGGCGAACTCGGCGAAGCCGTACGGATGCTCCGCGTCGCGGACGCCGATCCAGACCGCCGTCTCCTTCTCCTTGACCGAGTTGTACTTGCCGACGTGCTCCATCTGGACGTATGCCGAGTGATGGCCATGACCGTCGGCGTCGTCCGTGGTGAAGCTGTTGTTGGTGATGCCGGCCACGCCGCCACCGCCGAGTACCATGTGCGTCGTGCCGTGCGCACTGTCGATCACGTCGAGTGCGGTCTGACTCGGGTTGGGCGTCAGGGTGACGCTGCCGGGGACGACGCCACGCACCGCCAACGAGCGCTCGTAGTCGTGCTCGTGGCCACAGACCACCAGGTCGACGCCGTACTTGTCGAACAGCGGGCCGTACGCCGCGCGCAGCGCGACATCGGGGCCGTTCGCGGCGGTCGCCGAGCTGATCATCACCTGGTGCATGCAGACCACGATCCAGTCGATGTCCTTCGAAGCCCGTGCCGACTTGAGCTCCTTCTCCAGCCAGGCGAGCTGCCGACCGCCGGAGTAGCCCTTGATGTAGATGTCACCGCCCTCCTGCAGGGCGATGTCGTCGTTCTGCAGGGCGATCACCTTCACGCCGCCGACCGTGAAGGAGTACCAGAGGTTGTCGAGCTCGGGCTGGGTCTCGGTCGAGGGCAGCTCGAAGTAGGTCTGGTACGCGTCGAGACCGAGCTTGCCGTTGGCCAGCTCGATCTCATGGTTGCCCGCGCACGGCATCCACGGACGGAATCGCGCCGAGCGGCTGTTGTTGGTGAGGAAGTCGCGCCAGACGCGAATGCGGTCGGGCCCGGTGTTGGCGTAGCAGAGGTCACCGTTGAGGAGGTGGAACAGCGGGCCGACCTTCTCGACGCCGGTGACGATGTCGGCAGCGGCGGGCGTGGCGTTGGGCTCGAAGTCCCGGCCCGAGGCGTCGGCCGGGTTCGCTCCGGTCTTCCACGTCACACTGGGCGCACCCTGGTCGCCGAAGCTGGTGAAGGTGAACGGAGCTCGGCCGGACGGCGCCGTGTGGAAGGTGCCGGCGTCGGGGGTGGCGCCGTCGTGCTGGGCCGCGTACAGGTAGTCGGTGTCGGCCTTGAGCTTGCTGAGCAGCGCGTGATGGACCCAGACGGTCCGCCCGGAGGTGCCGTCCACGTAGGTCTTCGTCCTCGCGTGCACTGTGGAGCCGAAGCCGCCACTCAGCGTGCCGTAAACGACCCGGGGGTTCTTGACGGCCGCGTCGGTGACCCACGAGACGACCATCTGGCTGCGTGGGTCGGCGCCGAAGGTCAGGTGCAGGCCCTGGACGGGGTGGTGGCCGAGCCGGTGGTGAGACCGGTGACCTCCGACTTCGCCGGGACCGCCTCGGCGGTTCCGGCGCCGAGGACCAGTGGACCGGCGGCTGCACCGGACACCGTCGCGCCGAACAAGCCGAGCGCGTTGCGGCGGGAGATTCTGGTTTGCTTGGGTTCTTTCGACATTCCGGGGGCCTTTCGCGTCGTCGGGTGCAGTCGCACACCGACCGGACAGCAGCGCTCCGAACCTGACAGCGGGCTGCGGCAGGTCAGCGGTGCGCGCACTCTCGGACGCTAGGAAGCACGGTCGACCGGAGCGGTGGGACAGGTATGAACGGCAGATGGCGGTCACCGCAACGGACGGTTGTTCCCGGCGGTTGGGGTGTGCGGGCGCGCTCCTGTGCCGTTTGGAGCCTGCGCCTGGATGGCGGTTGGCGGGGCCACCGGCATCACGGAGGCTGGGGGCACGCCAAGAATGTGTGGAAACTCGGGCGAGGTGAATACAGGGCAATCAGAAGCGGGCGATGGTGGAGATAAGCTGGTCCGGTCGGCGGTACCGTCGGCCGATGGAGCCTGTGTGTCGAATGAGTGCCCGCTTCATGGTGCTGGGGTGAGCGCGCAGAGCTTGGTGGGTCGTCGGCTCGCGGAGGTCGTCGGCTCGTGGCACCTGTACGGCCGTGATGCCCCCACGGGTCCGCTGGAGGTGTGGCTGGTCGATGACCTGGGTGCCGCCATCCACCTCACGACCGCAGCGGATTGGTGTCTGATCGTTGAGGCGTCCGCAGGGCCCGGCCGTGGAGCCGTCCGCTCGAGGACAGGGCACTGCTGGTCGCCACCTACTGGCGAACGAACCTGACCATGCTCAGCTCGGCCCGCTGTTCGGGGTGTCCACGTCGGCAGCGGACCGCATCATCGACCTCCTCGGGCCGATGCTCGCGCTCCACTCGCGCGAGCGGTTCGCCAAGGGGAGGCCGTGCTCATCGTGGACGGCACCCTCGTGCCCACTCGCGATCACACCGTGGCCGAGCGGTCGAAGAACTGCCGGTACTCCATGAACCACCGGGTTGTGATCGACGCCGACACCCGCATGGTCGTGGTCGTCGGCCAGCCGCTTGCCGGCGACCGCAACGACTGCAAGGTGTGGGAAGTCCTCGGCGTCCCGAGCCGACTGCCGCTGGAACCGATACGTCAATGCCACTCCGAGCAGCGTTCCCCCGACAGGGACCGCAGCTGACAAAGCCTGGTCCATGCTTCAGGACCATGCCGGGCCCCGGCCTGCCAGAGCACCGACACCCGTCTTCGGCCGCTTCCTTCACCACCCGCGGCGCAAGATGTCCGGGGGCATCCTCGAGCCCGACCCGCCGCTCACCACAGGCGGGCTCCGGAGGCGAGCGGCCCGCTGCCACTGCTCTGAAGACGGAGGCGCTCGTCATGAAGCCGCACGGTCCACGAGCTCGGCCGCGAGCTCGGGGTCGGGCTTGGGGATGGTGCCGAAGTCCTCATCGGGCTGCGCCTCAAGGCGCTGGACGGCCTTGGTGATCGAGTGCGACAGCGGCAGGGACGAGGCGGGCCGGCACGCACGGTGAACGACATCGACGGTGACCACCTGGGGCACCATCGCCGTCCGGGACGGCGACGGTCCCCACAGCCAATGCGTCAGTGCCCGATCGGTCGTCGCCTGCGACCACGCGGCGTGCGCCAGAGGGTCCTGACCCAGGTTCCGCAGCAGAAGAGCTTGCTTGCGCCAGTGCTGCGCGTCGCGTAGTTCGCTGTGCTGCAGATGGTGCAGGAACAGGCAGTGGGCCGCGGTGGGGGAGTCGGCGCCGGCGGCGAACTGCCACCAGAACTGCGCCGCCTCGTGCCGGTCGGCCAGGTACAGCAGGCACGCGAACGCGAGGGCGCCGGTGGGTTCGATGGTGGCCCGGTCGTCGACGAGCAATGCCATGGCCGCGATCGCCTGCGGGTCCCGGACCACCTGGGAGGACAGCAGGCCCAGTTCGGTGGCGGCCTGCTCGTGCAGAGCGGCCGGCAGGCCGTCCCGTGCGTCGGCCTGGCGGGTGTATGCGCCGGATGCGGTGCGGATCCACCGGGCGCGGCTTTCCATCGACTCGGCCCTGTGCCACACCACCCGCCGCGCGATGCGGTCCAGAGCCGCTCGCTCATCGAAGTCGGCGTACTCATCGGCCAGGACCTCCGCGCCGGCCAGCACCTGGTCGATGCGATCGGTGCGATCGGTGCGCTTGTTCCCCCGGTTCATCAATCCTCCTCGTTCATCTCTTCAGAGGCCCAGTCGATCCCCAGATCCCGGGCCAGCCGTCGGCGGGCACCGCGCACGTGGCTGCGGACCGTTCCGTACGTGATGCCCATCAGCTCGGCCACCTGCCGCATCGGGTAACCGAGCACGAACCGCAGCACGATCACGTCGTACTGGCGCTCCGGCAACCGGGCGATCGCCGTGTACAGCCCGAGGCTGGACTCCAGCACGGCGAAGGTCCTACGGCTCCTGCGCCGGATCTGCTCGAACGCGGCGGTCTCCACCAAGGCGGGGGCACGGCCTTGTATCTCCAGGCGCCGGGCGACCTCTTCCTTCAGCGCCGCCCAGGCATAGCTGTCCACGTTCGGCTGCTTCAGCACGTGCGGCCACATCGTGGCCAGCTGAACGAACACGTCCTCAACGACCTGCTCGGCTGCGGGCCGGCTGTCCAGCTGCAGGTGGGCGTACCGCAGGTAGGCCTTGTGGTGCAGGCAGTAGAAAGCGGTGAAGGTGTCCGGCAGCACCGCGGTCAGATCGTCGCGCACGGCCTGATCGGCCCACGGATCCGGTTGCTGGCGGCTCATCAGTCGCGCTCCAGCGGCTGAACGTCGGTGCCTTCGTTCGGGGCAGCCGCCTCGCCGCGCCGGTGCTGCGCGGCCAGTTGGGCGGCGCCGACCCGCACGCCGGCGCTGAGCATGCGCGTTCCCAGGGCGCGGATGTCTCCCGCGAAGACCCGGAGCGCCACCGCTCCGGTCACCACGTGAGCAGCCATATCGAGATCCACTGGCTGGAGTCCTTTCGTCGGCCGATGCAGCCCCCGCCCGGCACCGAGCGCTTTTGCCTTGCTCCTAGCCAAGCGAACGAGACCCGCAAGTGTGCACGCCGAACGCCACCAATTTCACCGAGCGTGCGCACGCTGTCACGCGCGCGCCCCCCTTGCGCGCTTCGCGCTCCGTAGTGCCTCCCCTGCGACCTCAACGCCCTTCCGTGTTACTTGAGCGCGGGTTCTTCGGCGCGGCGGTAGGTGTGGGCGCCGAAGTAGTCGCGCTGGGCCTGGATGAACGCTGCGGGGAGCCGGGGTATGCGCAGGGTGTCGTGCGGGTGCGGGTGCGGGTGCGGGTGCGGGTGCGGGTGTGCGGGTGCGGGGGCGCCGCCGTCGGCGGCGTGGGCCACGACCAGGCGCCAGGGGAGTTGGGCGTCGCCGACTTCCCTGGCGGTGTAGGAGATGACCTTGGATGCGTACAGGGCCTGTTCGCCCTGGTCGGTGAAGCGGGCGGCGTCGCGTGCGCCGAGGACGGTCGGCGCCGGGCCGGGCAGGGTGGCGCCGGTGGCGCGCAGTGTGGAGTGTCCGGACAAGGAGCGGCCGAAGACGGCCTCGGCGATGCCAGGCAGAAGGTGGGTCAGCTGGGTGGGTGTGCGGTGGTGTGGCGAGGGACGAGGGTGGGGGAG
>NZ_JARAVO010000162.1:0-21829 GCF_033792805.1 Streptomyces sp. PA03-1a | reverse complement strand
TGTTCACGCACCTCCTGCTCACCCTCACCCACGCCCTCACCCCCCTCACCGGACCCGCCGCCGCGCCAGCCGCCGCGATCGTCCTGTTCACCGTCCTCGTCAGGCTCGCCCTCCACCCGCTCGCCCGCGCCGCCGCCCGCGGCGAGAAGACCCGCGCCGCCCTCGCCCCGCGCGTCGCCGAACTGCGCCGCAAGCACGGGCGCGACCCGCAGAAACTCCAGCGCGCACTGACCGACCTCTACGCGGACGAGGGCTCCTCCCCCTTCGCCGGCATGCTCCCCACGCTCCTCCAATTCCCCGCCTTCTTCGTGCTCTACCAGGCCTCCTCCGCCGCCCGGATCGGCGACGAGCGCGCCGGAGCCCTCCACGTCGCGATCCTCGTCGTGGTCGCCGCCGTCGCCTTCTGGTCCTACCGCCGCGCCCGCAAGGCCGCCCCCGACGCCCAGGGCCTCGCCAAGCACCTGCCGCTGCTCTCCTTCGGCACCCTCGTCACCGCCGCGATCGTCCCCCCGGCCGCCGGGCTCTACATCGCCACCTCGACCGCCTGGACCGCCGCCGAACGCGCCTGGCTGCACCGTCCACACCATGGTCAAGGGGTTGCGGACGCCACCCCCGCCGCTGGAGGATCAACCAAGACCTCCGATGACCGCCCCCATCGGACATGACCCCGGACATGACCTCGGCCACGACCACCACCCCCGACCACACCCGGAGAGTCTTGTGAAGCTGCTGCGAGTCGGCCCCGCCGGAGCCGAACGCCCGGCCCTGCTCGACCAGGACGGCACCCTGCGCGACCTGTCCTCCCTCACCCCCGACATCGACGGCCCCCTGCTCGCCGACGCGGACGCCCTCGCCCGCATCCGCACCGCGGCCGCCGACGGCACCCTCCCCGCCCTCGACCCCGAGGACCTGCGCGTCGGCCCCCCGCTCAGCCGCATCGGCAAGATCGTCTGCATCGGCCTCAACTACCACGACCACGCCCGCGAGACCGGCGCCGCCGTCCCCGACGAGCCCATCCTGTTCATGAAGGCCCCCGACACCGTCGTCGGCCCCGACGACACCGTCCTCGTCCCCCGCGGCAGCCTCAAGACCGACTGGGAGGTCGAACTCGCCGTCGTCATCGGCCGCGAACTGCGCTACGCGGCCGACGGGACCGAGGCCCTCGCCGCCGTCGCGGGCTACGCCGTCGCCCACGACGTCTCCGAACGCGCCTTCCAGATCGAACGCGGCGGCCAGTGGGACAAGGGCAAGAACTGCGAGACCTTCAACCCCCTCGGCCCCTGGCTCGTCACCGCCGACGAGATCCCCGACCCCCAGGCCCTGGGCCTGCGGCTGTGGGTCAACGGCGACCTCAAGCAGGACGGCAGCACCGCCGACCAGATCTTCCCGGTCGCCGAAGTCGTCCGCTACGTCAGCCAGTTCATGACCCTCTACCCCGGCGACGTCATCAACACCGGCACCCCTGCCGGCGTCGCCCTCGGCCGCCCCGAGCCCAAGCCCTACCTCCGGGCCGGCGACGTCGTCGAGCTCGAGATCGAAGGCCTCGGCCACCAGCGCCAGGTCCTCAAGGACGCGTAGCCCAACCTCCCCCGCCGAAGGGCGCCCGGTGTGTCGTTCCGGGCGCCCTTCGGCGTATCCCGGTCGGCGTAACCGTCGTACGAACGGGTCGTTAAAATCGCATGGGGGATATGTGACTGCGAGATACACACGCGAACTCCTCGAAGAGGCCGCCGCCCAATGCAGGTCGCTCTCCGACGTGATCACCAGGCTCGGGGGAACGCCCACCAACGGCAGCCGCGCCTACCTGCGCAAGCTCATCAGCGCCTGGGACGTCGACTGCTCGCACTTCGAGCCCGAGGGAATCCGCCACACCGAACGCCGGTTGCGCGCCGTCGTTGGCGAGTCGACCAGCATCGCCGAGGTCGTGAGACGCCTGGGCGTCAGTCCGGTCGGCGGCAATCAGGCGCACATCGGGCGCCGCATCGCGCGGTTGGGAATCGACACCTCACATTTCACGCCGAACAGCGGTGCCCGCCGCCCGAGGCGGTCACTGAGCGACCGACTGGTACTCGGCACACCGAACGACGGCGGATCCAGAGCGACCGTCTGCGCAGACACCTGCTCCGCCAAGGGCTCAAGGACCTGTGCGCGATGTGCGGCACCGGACCGGTGTGGAACGGTGCGCCACTGCGCCTGGAGGTCGACCACATCAACGGGGACTGGTGGGACAACCGGCCTGAGAACCTGCGGTTGCTCTGCCCGAACTGCCACGCGGCCACCGACACTTACCGGGGCCGCAAGCGCCGTGGGGCGGTGCGCTAGATGTCCCGTCTCTACGACAGTCCGGGCTACACCCGCACCTCGCTCACGGCCTGCGCTGCCCGGTCCCGCAGTCTCGTGGACATGCTCACGCGCCTCGGCCAACCCCTCGGCAGCGGCCCGCTGGGTTACCTGAAGGAGCGACTCCGGCACTACGGCATCGACACGGAACACTTCGTCGACGAAGCGCTGCCCAGCAGACCAGCCCGCAGGTACACGAGGTCGGTCCTGGAGGATGCCGCGGCCCGCTGCCGGTCCATCCGCGAAATCCTGGAACACCTTGACGTGCCTCCGTACGACAGTGCCTACCGGCACATCGAGCGCCGACTCGCCCACTTCGGGATCGACACCTCCCATTTCGCGCCACCGGTCGCCAAGGAACAACGGCCCATCGACGTGCACCGGCTGTGTGCGGCCGTCGCCGGGTCGACGAGCCTCGCGGGCGTCGTTCGCCTCCTGGACCTGCCGGACAACGGGACGACCAGGAGGCGGCTCAAGAGCCTCATCTCGGAGCGGGGGCTGTCGACGGCGCACTTCACGGGTCAGGCGCACGCTCGCGGCGTCCCCTCCACGCGCCGCAAATCGGCAAAGCAGATCCTGCGGCTGCTCGCCCCCGGCAGCCCGCGTACCGGTCGGCGCATGCTGCACCGCGCGCTCCAGGAGAAGGGCGTGCCCTATGAATGCGGTGCCTGCGGCACGGGCCCGGCATGGCAGGGGCTGACGATCACGCTCGAGATCGATCACGTCAACGGCGACCGACTGGACAACCGGATCGGCAACCTCCGATATCTGTGCCCCTCGTGCCACAGCCAGACCGCCGGCTTCGCGGGCCGCGCAGTCTCCGGCACCGTACCCGCGCAGGTGGGCTCCCCCACCAAGTAGAGTGGCGCCGCGGGCCCGTAT
Organism: Streptomyces sp. PA03-1a; assembly: GCF_033792805.1. Lineage (NCBI taxonomy): Bacteria > Bacillati > Actinomycetota > Actinomycetes > Kitasatosporales > Streptomycetaceae > Streptomyces > Streptomyces sp. PA03-1a. The sequence goes on along the minus strand of NZ_JARAVO010000162.1, from coordinate 18,607 downwards.
CCCAGCTGGCCAAGAGGACGCCGGTTTAGATCCGGTGTGTCGTGGGTTCGAGTCCCACCGGGCCCACCGCCGGGGGCGCGACATCTCCAAGATGTCGCGCCCCTCGTCATGTCACCCCACCAGTTCCCGCACCACCGGCACCAGGCCCCGGAAGGCCAGGCCGCGGTGGCTGATGGCGTTCTTCTCCTCCGCGGTGAGTTCGGCGCAGGTCCGGGACTCGCCGAGCGGCTGGAGGATCGGGTCGTAGCCGAAGCCGTTCGCGCCGTGGGGCTCGAAGCGCAGCGTGCCGAGGAGGCGGCCCTCGACGACGCGTTCGGTGCCGTCGGGGAGGGCGAGGGCGGCGGCGCACATGAAGTGGGCGGCGCGGTGGGGGGTGTCGATGTCGGAGAGCTGGGCGAGGAGGAGTTCGAGGTTGGCGCGGTCGTCGCCGTGCTTGCCGGCCCAGCGGGCGGAGAAGATGCCGGGGGCGCCGCCGAGGACGTCGACGCAGAGGCCGGAGTCGTCGGCGACGGCGGGGAGGCCGGTGGCCTGGGCGAGGGCGTGGGCCTTGAGGAGGGCGTTCTCGGCGAAGGTGACGCCGGTTTCGCGGACGTCGGGGATCGCGGGGTAGGCGTCGGCGCCGACGAGCTCCACGCCGAGTCCGGCGTCGGCCAGGATGGCGTGGAGTTCGGCGACCTTGTGGGCGTTGCGGGTGGCGAGGACCAGGCGGGTGTGCGGCATGGTCCGATTATCCCGTCAGCCGGGGGTGCAGACCTTGGAGAGTTCGGATGCGGCGTCGGCGACGGGGGTGATGTCGGGGACGTCTCCGTTCTCGGCGGCCTTCTGTGCGTTCTCGACGGCCTGCTGGAGGTCGCCGACGGCGGTGTTGACGTCGGCGTTGCCGGTCTTGTCGCCGAGGTCGGCGAGGTCGGCGGCGATCTGGTCGAGGGCGTTGGCGGCGTCCTGCGGGCTGTTGCCGGCGTTGCTGACGGCGTTCTGCAGGTTCTGGACGTCGGTGGCCACCTGGGCTGCGACGTTGGCGCAGTCGAGGGCCTTGTCGACGGCGTCGACGGCGCTGCAGCCGATGAGGACGGTGGTGCCGAGGGCGGCCGCGGTGGCGAGCGCCGCGAGGCGGCGGGTGCGTGGGTGCATACCTTTACATACGCACCGCGCCGTCCTCGGGTTGCGTTTTGCAGACGTGCTCTTTGTCAGTTCTTGGTGATCTGTTCGAGGTCGGTGAGGGCGGCGCGCTGGAGCGCGTCGAGTTCGGCGCAGCCGGCGACGGCGAGGTCGAGGAGGCTGTTGAGTTCCTTGCGGTCGAAGGGCTGGCCCTCGGCGGTGCCCTGGACCTCGACGAAGCGGCCGTCGCCGGTGCAGACGACGTTCATGTCGGTCTCCGCGCGGACGTCCTCCTCGTAGCAGAGGTCGAGCATGGGGACGCCGTCGATGATGCCGACGCTGACGGCGCTGACGGTGCCGCTGAGGGGCTGGGCCTTGGCGCGGACGAGCTTGCGGCCGTGCATCCAGGTGACGGCGTCGGCGAGGGCGACGTAGGCGCCGGTGATGGCGGCGGTGCGGGTGCCGCCGTCGGCCTGGAGGACGTCGCAGTCGAGGACGACGGTGTTCTCCCCGAGCGCCTTGTAGTCGATGACGGCGCGCAGGGATCGGCCGATGAGGCGGGAGATCTCGTGGGTGCGGCCGCCGATCTTGCCGCGGACGGACTCGCGGTCGCCTCGGGTGTTGGTGGCGCGGGGCAGCATGGCGTACTCGGCGGTGACCCAGCCTTCGCCGCTGCCCTTGCGCCAGCGGGGGACGCCCTCGGTGACGGATGCGGTGCAGAGGACCTTGGTGTCGCCGAAGGAGACGAGGACGGATCCTTCGGCGTGCTTGCTCCAGCCGCGCTGGATGGTGACGGGGCGGAGCTCTTCGGGGGTGCGGCCGTCGATACGAGACATGGCGTCGAGCCTAGTCGTAGCGCGTCCCGGGGCCCGTGCCGGTCCGGGAACGGGCCCCTTGCGGGTGAGGTGGGGGTGGCCCCGGCGGTCAGCGCGGGGTCACATCATGTCCTCGATGTCGGCGGCGATGGGGTCGGCGTCGGTGCCGATGACGACCTGGATCGCGTTGCCCATCTTGACGACGCCGTGCGCTCCGGCGGCCTTGAGCGCGGCGTCGTCGACGAGCGAGGCGTCCTTGACCTCGGTGCGGAGACGGGTGATGCAGCCCTCGACTTCTTCGATGTTGTCGAGTCCGCCGAGCCCGGCGACGATCTTCTCTGCCTTGCTGGCCATCTGTACTCCTGGTTGGTCTCGGCCGTTCGGTCCGATTTCACACCGTAATGCAGTGGCGGACCGCTTTTGCGGGGATGCATGGGTGACGCAGCCGTGCCGCAACTGGTCTACACCACATTACCTGCCGGGAGGTAGTCCCATGGGTCCGGACGCCGCCGCAGCCGCCCCGCGTCCGAGCCGGAAGTGGAGCGGTGTCCTGTTCCAGGGCCTGCAGAAGATGGGACGGAGTCTGCAGCTGCCGATCGCGGTGCTGCCGGCGGCGGGCATCCTGAACCGGCTGGGCCAGGACGACGTCTTCGGCCCGAAGGGCCTGGGCTGGGACAACGTGGCGAAGGTCTTCGACGGCGCGGGCGGGGCGCTGCTGGACGGTTCGCTGGGGCTGCCGCTGCTGTTCGCGGTGGGTGTCGCGATCGGGATGGCGAAGAAGTCGGACGGTTCGACGGCGCTGGCGGCGGTCGCGGGTTTCCTCGTCTACTACGGGGTGCTGCACCAGTTCCCGCAGGACTGCCCGCCGGGGACGGCCTTCCTGGCGACGAGCACCATCAGCGGGGCGTGCATCCCCCCGGGGACGCCGTCGGCGGCGGCTCCGGCGGCGTACCAGAACCCGGGGGTGTTCGGCGGGATCGTGATCGGGCTGCTGACGGCGTTCTTCTGGCAGCGCTACCACCGCACGAGGCTGGTGGACTGGCTGGGCTTCTTCAACGGGCGCCGGCTGGTGCCGATCGTCATGGCGTTCGTCGCGATCGTCTTCGCGGTGCTGTGCGTGTTCGTCTGGCCGCCGGTCGGTGCCGGGCTCACCGCCTTCAGCCAGTGGCTCACGGACCTGGGCTCGTACGGGGCGGGGATCTTCGGCGTGGCGAACCGGGCGCTGCTGACGGTGGGGCTGCACCAGTTCCTCAACGTCTTCGTGTGGTTCCAGTTCGGCAGTTTCACCGAGCCGGACGGGACGGTGGTGCACGGGGACATCACGCGTTTCCTGGCGGGTGACCCGACGGCCGGGCAGTTCACCTCGGGCTTCTTCCCGATCATGATGTTCGCCCTGCCGGCCGCCGCGCTGGCGATCACGCACTGCGCCCGCCCGGGCCGCCGCAAGGAGGTCGGGGGCCTGATGCTGTCGGTGGCGCTGACCTCGTTCGTGACGGGCATCACCGAGCCGATCGAGTACTCGTTCCTCTTCATCGCGCCGGCGCTGTACGCGATCCACGCGGTGCTGACGGGGGTGTCGATGGCGGTGACGTGGGCGCTGGGCGTGCACGACGGCTTCAGCTTCTCGGCGGGGCTGATCGACTACGTCATCAACTGGCACCTGGCGACGAAGCCCTGGTTGATCGTCCCGATCGGGCTGGTCTTCGCGGCGGTGTACTACGTGCTCTTCCGCTTCGTGATCACCAGGTTCGACCTGGCGACGCCGGGGCGCGAGCCGGAGGAGGTCGCGGAGGAGATGGAGCGGGGCAACGTCAAGGCGTAGCGGGGGCGCCACGCTCAGGAGTGTGGTCTAGACCACACCGGAGGAGCCTTTCCTTGACGCGTCGCTTACATTTAATACTGGTCTACACCACTCGGTGGTTTAGACCAGGAGGACCCCCCATGACAACCGCCACCGCATCGGCGGCCCCCGCAGCGAAGAAGCGGGGCTCCGGCCTTTTCCAAGGCCTGCAGAAGGTCGGCCGCAGCCTGCAGCTGCCGATCGCCGTCCTGCCGGCGGCGGGCATTCTGCTCCGTCTCGGCCAGCCCGACGTCTTCGGCGCGGACGGCCTCGGCTGGGACAAGGTCGCCTCGGTGTTCGCCACCGCCGGCGGCGCCGTGTTCGACAACCTGCCGCTGCTGTTCTGCATCGGCGTCGCCATCGGCTTCGCCAAGAAGGCCGACGGCTCGACGGCCCTCGCCGCACTGGTCGGCTTCCTGGTCTACAGCAACGTCCTGAAGGCCTTCCCGGTCACCGAGGCCAAGATCCAGGCCGGCGCGGACATCCCCGCCACCTACAACAACCCCGGTGTGCTCGGCGGCATCATCATGGGTCTGCTCGCCGCCGTCCTGTGGCAGCGCTACCACCGCAAGAAGCTGGTGGACTGGCTCGGCTTCTTCAACGGCCGCCGCCTCGTGCCGATCATCATGGCCTTCGTCGGCGTCCTGGTCGGCGTGTTCTTCGGTCTGGTCTGGGAGCCCATCGGCGAGGTCATCAGCAACTTCGGCGAGTGGATGACCGGTCTCGGCTCTGTCGGCGCCGCGCTGTTCGGTCTGATCAACCGTGCGCTGATCCCGATCGGCATGCACCAGTTCGTGAACTCGGTGGCCTGGTTCCAGCTGGGTGACTTCACCAACTCCGCGGGCACCGTCGTCCACGGCGACCTGACCCGCTTCTTCGCCGGCGACCCGGGTGCCGGGCAGTTCATGACCGGCTTCTTCCCGATCATGATGTTCGGCCTCCCGGCCGCCGCCCTGGCCATCGCCCACACGGCCCGTCCGGAGCGCCGTAAGGCCGTCATGGGCATGATGATCTCGCTCGCGCTGACCTCCTTCGTCACCGGTGTCACCGAGCCGATCGAGTTCTCGTTCATGTTCATCGCGCCGCTGCTCTACGCGATCCACGCGGTGCTCACCGCGCTGTCCATGGCCGTGACCTGGGCCTTCGGCGTCCATGCGGGCTTCACGTTCTCGGCCGGCGCCATCGACTACCTGCTCAACTGGAACCTGTCGACCAAGCCGTGGCTGATCATCCCGATCGGGCTCGTCTTCTCGGTGATCTACTACGTGGTCTTCCGCTTCGCGATCACCAAGTTCAACCTCCCCACCCCGGGCCGCGAGCCCGAGGAGGAGAACGAGGACCTCGTCAAGGCGTAGCGCCGGCGCGGCACACGACGAAGCCCCCGGAACCGAAGGTCTGGTTCCGGGGGCTTCGTGCTGCTTCGGGCGGGGGCGCTCAGACCTCGTAGACCGCGCCGGCCTTCGCCACCTCGACCGGGCCGTCGTAGACCTCGCGGGCGTGCTCGAGGTTGGTCCGCGGGTCGGTCCACGGCGGGATGTGGGTGAGCAGCAGCCGCCCGGCGCCCGCGCGGTCCGCGTACTGGCCGGCCTCGCGGCCGTTGAGGTGCAGGTCGGGGATGTCCTCCTTGCCGTGCGTGAAGGAGGCCTCGCACAGGAAGAGGTCGGTGCCCTCGGTGAGCGTCAGCAGCGCGTCGCAGGGACCGGTGTCCCCCGAATAGGTGATGGCGCGACCGGCGTGCTCGACACGGAAGCCGTACGCCTCGACGGGGTGGCTGACGACGTCCGCGGTGATGGTGAAGGGGCCGAGGCGGAAGGTGCCGGGTTCGAGGGTGCGGAAGTCGAAGACCTCGCTCATGCACTTCTCGTCGGGCACGTCCCCGTACGCGCTGGCCAGCCGCCGTTCGGTGCCCTCGGGCCCGTAGACGGGGATGGCGTGGGCGGGGCCGCCCTCGTGGCGGTAGTAGCGCGCGACGAAGTAGGCGCACATGTCGATGCAGTGGTCGGCGTGCAGATGGCTCAGCAGGATGGCGTCGAGGTCGTACAGACCGCAGTGGCGCTGCAGCTCGCCGAGGGCGCCGTTGCCCATGTCGAGGAGCAGCCGGAAGTCGTCGGCCTCGATGAGGTAGCTCGAGCAGGCCGATTCCGCGGACGGGAACGACCCCGAGCAGCCGACGACGGTGAGCTTCATGTGCAGAAACCTCCGTGGATTGTTCCGGGGGTCTTGCGTTGGCGCGCCACGACGCCCCCGCTCCGCAGGGGGAGGGGGGAGGGGCGGGAGCGACCCGCCATGTGCTCTTGAGCGTAAGGCGCACGGCGTGCGCGTGCTCCTCTGCGGAGCCCCGTTGTGGGCGGAATCACCAGTACGGCGCCCTCGTCGCCGGAAGTCCGGCGGGGCGAGGGCGCCGTGGGGGGAGGATCAGGCCCAGAGCTGGCCGTGCAGGGCGGCGACGGCCGCCTCGGTGGACGCGGCGGTGTAGATGCCGGTCGACAGGTACTTCCAGCCGCCGTCGGCGACGACGAACACGATGTCGGCGCGCTCCCCGGCGCGTTCGGCCTTGCGGGCCACGCCGAGGGCGGCGTGGAGGGCGGCTCCGGTGGAGACACCGGCGAAGATGCCCTCCTGCTGGAGCAGTTCGCGGGTGCGGCGGACGGCGTCCTCGGAGCCGACGGAGAAGCGGGTGGTGAGGACGGACTCGTCGTAGAGCTCGGGGATGAAGCCCTCGTCGAGGTTGCGCAGTCCGTAGACGAGGTCGTCGTAGCGGGGCTCGGCGGCGACGATCTGCACGCCGGGGACCTTCTCGCGCAGGTAGCGGCCGACGCCCATGAGGGTGCCGGTGGTGCCGAGCCCGGCGACGAAGTGGGTGACGGAGGGGAGGTCGGTCAGGATCTCCGGGCCGGTCGTGGCGTAGTGGGCGCCGGCGTTGTCCGGGTTGCCGTACTGGTAGAGCATCACCCAGTCGGGGTGCTCGGCGGCCAGTTCCTTGGCGACGCGGACGGCGGTGTTGGAGCCGCCGGCGGCCGGGGAGGGGATGATCTCGGCGCCCCACATCGTGAGCAGTTCGCGCCGCTCGGACGAGGTGTTCTCGGGCATGACGCAGACCATGCGGTAGCCCTTGAGCCGGGCCGCCATGGCGAGCGAGATGCCGGTGTTGCCGGAGGTGGGTTCGAGGATCGTGCAGCCGGGGGTGAGCCGGCCGGCGCGCTCGGCCTGCTCGATCATGTGCAGCGCCGGGCGGTCCTTGACCGAGCCGGTGGGGTTGCGGTCCTCCAGCTTGGCCCAGACGGACACCTCGCCGGAGGGTGACAGGCGCGGCAGCCGTACCAGCGGGGTGTTGCCGACGGCTGCCAGCGGGCTGTCGTACCGCATCAGCGCCCGCCGACGCGGTCGGCCGGCAGGCCGCTGCCGCCGGCGACCGCGGGGAGGATCGTCACGCTGTCGCCGTCGGTGAGCTTGGTGGCGATGCCGTCCAGGAAGCGGACGTCCTCGTCGTTGAGGTAGACGTTGACGAAGCGCCGCAGCTCGCCGCCGTCGACGATGCGCTCGCGGATGCCGGTGTGGCGGGTGTCGAGGTCGGCGAGGAGTTCGTCGACAGTGCTGCCGCTGCCTTCGACGGCCTTGGCGCCGTCGGTGTACGTGCGGAGGATGGTCGGGATGCGGACCTCGATGGCCATGCGTCGGCTCCAGTGGGTGCGTGAGTACGGCGGGAAGCGGGGTTGCGCGGGCTGACGGTGCTCAGGCGCACGTACATGCCGCGCTGGCGAGGCGGCACAGGTCGACGTGCAGCCGCGCCACGAGCAGCGTGCCCGGCGCCCTGTCGCTCACGTCGTGGGAAACCATGGGCTCATCGTATCGATTCCCCCCGGGCCCCAGAGACGGTCGTCCCAGGATACGGACCGTCGCGTCTCAGATGGACGGGTCGACGACCTCCACCGGCTCCTCGGTGACCTCGCCGTCCACGATGCGGAACGAGCGGAACTGGAAGGGGCCGGCGCCGTCGGTGTCGGCGGTGGAGACCAGTACGTAGTGGGCGCCGGGCTCGTTGGCGTAGGAGATGTCGGTGCGCGAGGGGTAGGCCTCGGTGGCGGTGTGCGAGTGGTAGATGACCACCGGCTCCTCGTCGCGGTCGTCGAGTTCCCGGTAGAGCTTGAGCAGGTCGGTGGAGTCGAACTCGTAGAACGTGGGCGAGCGAGCCGCGTTGAGCATCGGGATGTGCCGCTCGGGCCGGCCGCTGCCGGCCGGACCCGCGATCACGCCGCAGGCCTCGTCCGGGTGGTCGGCGCGGGCGTGGGCGACGAGGGCGTCGTGCAGGGCACGGGTGATGGTCAGCATGGTCGTCAGGATAGAGAAGGTGACCGCCGTACGGCTGTACGGCGGTCACCTGCTGAGACGCCGGGCCCGGGACTACTCCTGGGCGAGGGCCAGGGCGGGGTCGCCGGGGGTGCGCCGCTTGAGGACCGCGTAGCCGATGCCGAGCAGGACCGACCAGACGAGCCAGACGTACAGGCCGAGGCGGGTGTCTGCGTCGGTCGCCATGAGGACGACGACGGAGAGCAGCGCCACGATGGCGATCCAGTTGGTGACCGGGGCGCCCGGCATCCGGAAGTCGGCGGCGGGCAGCAGCCCGGCGCGGACCTTGGCGCGGTAGCGCAGGTGCGCGGCGAGGATCACGATCCAGGTCCACAGGCCGGCGCAGGTGGCGACGGAGGTGATGTAGACGAACGCCTTGTCCGGGGAGACGACGTTGACGATGACGCCGATGCCCATGAAGAGGGTGGACATGACGAGCGCGGGCAGCGGGAGTTGCCGGTCGCTGAGCTTGGCCACGGCCTTGGGCGCCTCGCCGTTGACGGCCAGGCCGCGCAGCATGCGGCCGGTGGAGTAGATGCCGGAGTTGCAGGAGGACAGGGCGGCGGTGAGGACCACGAAGTTCATGATCCCGGCGGCGCCGGGGATGCCGACCTGGGCGAAGACCTGGACGAAGGGGCTGACGCCCGCGGTGTACTTGGTCCAGGAGAAGACCGACAGCAGGACGATCAGCGTGCCGACGTAGAAGATGCCGATGCGGACCGGCAGGGTGTTGATCGCCTTGCGCAGGGTCTGCTTGGGGTTCTCGGCCTCGCCCGCGGTGATGCCGACCAGTTCGACGCCGAGGTAGGCGAAGATCACGCCCTGCATGGCGAGCATGGCCTGCCAGGCGCCGTTGGGGGCGAAGCCGCCGTCGGCCCACAGGTGGGTGACGGATGCGGTGTCGCCGGCGGAGGAGAAGCCGAAGGTCAGGATGCCGACGCCGATGACGATCATCGCGACGATCGCGGTGACCTTGATCGTGGAGAACCAGAACTCCAGCTCGCCGAAGATCTTGACCGAGACGAGGTTGCCGACGAAGAGCACCACGAGGGCGACCGCGGCGGTGGACCAGACGGGGACCGACGGCCACCAGAAGTTGATGTAGGCGCCCGCGACGGTGACCTCGGACATGCAGGCGGTGACCCACAGGGCCCAGTACGACCAGCCGGTGGCGAAGCCGGCGAACGGCCCGAAGAACTCACGGGCGTAGTCGGCGAAGCTGCCGGAGGTGGGGCGGTAGGTGAGGAGCTCGCCGAGGGCCCGCATGATGAAGAAGATCACGATGCCGGCGGCCGTGTAACAGGCGATCAGGCTGGGCCCGATGGCGGCGATGCCCTTGCTGGACCCGTAGAACAGGCCGGTGCCGATGGCGCCGCCGATGGCGATCATCTGGACCTGACGGGCGCTGAGTCCCCGCTTGTAGCCCTCTTCCGGCGCGGCCCCCGTGGCGCCGTCGCCGGATTCGTACTGCTCGACCTGCGTCGAGGTCATGGTGCTGTGCCTTTCTCCATGCCCGTCCGGCCGCGACGGCCCGGATCGGGTTCCGATCCCCCCGGATGGTGGAGGTGCACGCCGGGGTCAGCCGGCCACGCGACCGACCGGGACAGGGGTGGCGTCACGGCCGGTGGTCGAGGATTCGTATCACGGGGTGTGCGCCGGGCACGCAGCGCAAATGTGGCACATGGCACAGGAAGAAGCGGACAAAAGGTGCGCCGAATGGGAATGCGGTCCGCTGCGGTGACGTGATCGTTATCCGGAATTGAGCGTCGTCTGAGCGAACGGACGCCCCCCGGATCACGGCATGAGGGTCTCCACGAGGCTCTCCTGGAGCGCCCCGAGCCAGAGGTAGGCCATGACGAGCGGTTTGCGCGGGTCGGAGTCCGGCAGCCGGTACAGCTCGCTGTCCTCGTCCTCGCTGACCTCCAGCCGGGTCCCCATGGTCAGCCGCAGGTCGTTGAGGGTGCCGAGCCACCGGCGCGCCTGCTCCGCGTCGAGGCTGAGCACCGCTCCCCCGTCACCGCCGGGGGTCAGCGCGTCGAGGCTGCGGACGACGGCGAGCGCGTCGCCGCGCTTGCGGGTGCGCAGGTCGTTCTCGGTGTAGCGGCGGAAGTCCGAGGAGTCCGCCTCCTCCTCGTAGGCGTCGGGGAAGAGCCGGGCGAGCGCCGGGTCCTGCGGGGGCCGGGTGGGGCCCTCGGCGAACAGCTCGGCCAGTGGGTCGGCCGGTTCGGCGCCGTCGGCGGCGTCGCCGGGGCCGATCAGCTCCAGGAGCTGCACGGCCAGGCTGCGCAGGATGGAGATCTCGACCTCGTCGAGCGCGACGGCGGCGCCGCCTGCGGCGGCGGTCTGGAAGTAGCCGGGCATGTCGGTATCAGCCGTCCCTCAGGGGCTCGGTGGTCTTCTCGGTGGTCTCGCGGCCTCAGCGGTCCTGCGTCAGGGTGGCCCACAGCCCGTAGCCGTGCAGGGCCTGCACGTCGCGCTCCATCTCCTCGCGGGTGCCGCTGGAGACCACGGCGCGGCCCTTGTGGTGCACGTCGAGCATGAGTTTGGTGGCCTTGTCCTTCGGATAACCGAAGTACGCCTGGAAGACGTAGGTCACGTAGCTCATCAGATTGACCGGGTCGTTGTGGACGACAGTCACCCAGGGAACGTCCGGGGACGGCACCTCGAAGGGGGCCTCGCTCGACTCGGTCCGTTCGATCTCTGCGGGGGCGACACTCACGGGACCCATGCTGTCACCAGACCGTGCCGACAGGGAAACCGGCCCTCCGAGAAATCGTCACTCTGACGAGAGTTGGGGGTAGCATCCTCGGACATGAGCACTGCAGACCTGGGGCTGCCCGTCACCGTCCCCTCCACCGCGCTGTTCACCGACCGGTACGAGCTGACCATGCTGCAGGCCGCGCTGCGCAGCGGCGCCGCCCACCGTCGTTCGGTGTTCGAGGTGTTCACCCGCCGGCTGCCCGAGGGGCGCCGGTACGGGGTGGTGTGCGGCACCGGACGGGTACTGGACGCCGTGGAGAACTTCCGCTTCGACGACCGCATCCTGGCCTTCCTGGAACGGGAGCGCGTCGTGGACGCGCCCACCCTGGAATGGCTGGCCGGCTACCGCTTCCGCGGCGACGTCCTCGGCTACCCCGAGGGCGAGGTGTACTTCCCCGGCTCGCCGGTCATGCGGATCGAGGGCACCTTCGCCGAGGCGGTTCTGCTGGAGACGGTGGTGCTGTCGATCCTCAACCACGACTCCGCGATCGCGGCCGCCGCCTCCCGGATGGCCGTGGCCGCCGGGGGCCGCCCGCTGATGGAGATGGGCGCCCGCCGCACCCACGAACTGGCGGCGGTGGCGGCCTCCCGCGCCGCCTACGTCGGGGGCTTCGCCTCCTCCAGCAACCTCGCCGCAGGGTTCCGCTACGGCCTGCCGACCATCGGCACCAGCGCGCACGCCTTCACCCTGCTCCACGACGACGAGCGGGACGCCTTCACCGCCCAGGTCGAGTCGCTCGGCCGGGGCACCACCTTGCTGGTCGACACCTTCGACGTGGCGACGGCCGTCCGGGCCGCCGTGGAGATCGCCGGGCCCGAGCTCGGCGCGGTGCGCATCGACTCCGGGGACCTGCTGCTGCTCGCCCACCGGGTGCGGCAGCAGCTGGACGACCTGGGGGCGAAGGACACCCGGATCGTGGTGACCTCGGACCTGGACGAGTACGCGATCGCCTCGCTGGCCGCGGCGCCGGTCGACGCGTACGGGGTCGGCACCTCCCTGGTGACCGGCAGCGGGCAGCCGACCTGCTCGATGGTCTACAAGCTGGTCGCCCGGGCCACCTCCGACGACCCGGGCGCGCCCCTGGTGCCCGTCGCCAAGAAGTCCATGGGCGGCAAGACCAGCATCGGCGGACGCAAGTGGGCGGCCCGGCGGCTGGACGCCGACGGGGTCGCCGAGGCCGAGGTGATCGGCACCGGACCGGTCCCGGGACCGCTGGCGGACCGGCAGTTGCTGGTGCCGCTGGTGCTGGGCGGCGAGACCGTGCACCGGGAGCCGCTGGACGCGGCCCGCACCCGCCACATCGAGGCGCGCGCCGCCCTGCCGCTGTCCGCGACCCAGCTGTCGCGCGGCGAGCCGGCGCTGCACACCGAGTACATCACCCACTGATCGGCCGGGGCGCCCTGCCGCGGCAGGGCCGCCGCTCACTACAGTCGAAGCGACAGCGACCGGAAGGGACCGACCACCATGCACCGCGCACTGATCGTCGTGGACGTGCAGAACGACTTCTGCGAGGGCGGCAGCCTGGCGGTCGCCGGCGGCTCCGAGGTCGCCGCCGCCATCACCGACCTCATCGGGGACGCCACGGCCGGCTACCGGCACGTCGTGGCCACCCGCGACCACCACGTCTCCCCCGGCGACCACTTCTCCGACCACCCCGACTACGTCCACACCTGGCCGGTGCACTGCGCCGCCGGCACCGAGGGCGTCGGCTTCCACCCCAACTTCGCTCCGGCGGTCGCCTCGGGCGCGGTGGAGGCGGTCTTCGACAAGGGCGCGTACGCGGGTGCTTACAGCGGCTTCGAGGGTGCCGACGAGAACGGCACCGGGCTGGCCCGGTGGCTGCGCGAGCGCGGGGTGGCGGAGGTCGACGTGGTCGGCATCGCCACCGACCACTGCGTGCGGGCGACCGCACTGGACGCCGTGCGGGAGGGGTTCCGCACCCGGGTGCTGCTCGACCTGACGGCGGGCGTCATGGCGAGGACGACCGAGTCGGCGCTGGACGAGCTGCGCGCCGCCGGCGCCGAACTGTCCGGAAAGCCGGTCGTCCGCGGACAGGCCTGACGGCCGGTGGCGGGAGGACGGCCCCCGGGGCCGCACCCCGGGTTCAGCGGCGCACCGTCGGGCCCAGCAGCGCCGCGATGGACTGCCAGGGGGCGGCGGGGGCCGAGGGGATGCGGCGCCAGACGAGGCCGTCGGGGTGGTGGAGGACGGCGTTGATCTCGTCGGACGTGGGGGGCTCCATGTTGCCGACGAGACGGACGGTCCGGAAGCCCAGGTTCCGCAGGCGGGTCAGTGCGCGCTGGCGGTTGGCCGAGACGACGAGGACCCTGATGTACTCGTCCGGGGCCCCGCCGGGCGAGGGCAACCGGAGGGCCACGACGACGTCGCCGCTCGGAAGCCTGGTGAAACCGCCGCTGGCCATAAGCACATGATCGGCAGATCGGCCCCCGTCCACCAGGGGACGGGGGCCGATCAGGTCACTTCGTGCGGAGCGTGATCACTTCTTGGAGGGACCCACCCGGACGGTGATGGTGCTGCCGTCCCGGGCCTCGTGGAGGATCGTGATGCTGGTGTTGCTCGGGGCCACCTTCACGCTGCCCGTGGGGTTCTCCGAGGACCAGTAGGAGTTCTTGTCGTCGAAGACCGTGTTGCCGGGCAGGCTCGGGAGCTTGGTGGCGACGCCGTTCTTGTGCAGGGTGATGGCGTCGGTGCGGGCCTTGGTGAACGTGGAGTCGTAGGACTGCACGCGGTTGCGCTGCAGCGTGCCGTCGCTCCACTTCAGCGCCTTGGGGTGGGCGTCGATCGGCAGGATCCGACCGGCGCCCGGGTGCGCGCTGACGTTGTTGTCGTTCATCGAGGTGTCCCACAGCCAGATCAGCAGGCCGTTCTGGTACGCGTAGTGCTCGACCCAGTTCTCCTTGGTGGTACCCCAGCCGAAGTTGTAGGGGCCGACCTTCAGGGTCGTGTCGTACGAGACGTACTGCCGGTTCTCCGCGATGTAGTACTGCGCGTAGTCCTCGGAGAACGTGGAGCCCTTGACCGTGAAGCCGTTCGCGGTCCAGCCGTTGTCACCGGCTTCGGCGCCGTCGCTGAGCACGGTCGCCCCGTCGGCGGTCAGGGTGATCGCGTCGGCGAGGAAGCCCTTCTGGGCCACGCCACCGTCGGACTGGTAGCGGAAGCGGAGCTTGACCGACGTGCCCGCGTAGGCGTCCAGCGGGAGCACCATGTCCTGGTAGGAGGCCGCGGTGCCGGTCAGGGCCGGCTTGTCGCTGGCGTCGCGCGGGAGCGGGGCGCCGCCGATGGTGCCGTCGATCGCGGTCCAGTTGGCGCCGCCGTCGGTGGACACCTCGGTGTAGAGGTAGTCGTAGTTCTCCTCGATGTCGTACCAGCCCTTGAGGGACAGGCTCGCCGAGGTCTTGCCCGTGAGGTCGACGTCACGGGTGAGGGTGTTGCTCAGGTTGTCACCGCTGCCGCTCCACCACTGCTTCGCGCCCTCGGCCGGGGTCGCCAGCTCGGTGGTCACGGTCTTCTTCGGCAGCGTGACGACCAGGCCCTGCTTCCTCGCGGTGTTGTACTCCGCGACGCCGAGGGTGCTGATCCCGACCTTGCCGGCCTTGGCGGTGCTGTAGTTCAGCCAGCCCAGCTGCAGCTTGTCCCAGGCGGTCATGTCGCCGGGCAGGTCGCCGATGGTGTCCTTGCCGGTGCCGAGCCAGGAACCGGACGACATCAGCGTCCAGAAGCCGGTGGAGTTCTCGGCGGTGTTGGTGGTGTCGTAGTGGTCCGGCAGACCGAGGTCGTGACCGAACTCGTGGGCGAAGACCCCGAGGCCGCCGTTCTCCGGCTGGACGGTGTAGTCGCCGACCCAGACGCCGGTGTCGCCGATCTGGGTGCCACCGAGCAGGTTGCCCGCCGGGCCGGTGGCGCCGGCGTCCGTGCCGAACGCGTACCAGCGGTGGGCCCAGATCGCGTCCTCGCCCTGGGCGCCGCCGCCGGCGGACTCGTCCTCACCGGCGTGCACGATCTGGAAGTGGTCGATGTAGCCGTCGGACTCGTTGAAGTTGCCGTCGCCGTCGTAGTCGTAGCGGTCCCACTGGTCGTACTCGGCCAGCTTCGCCTTGATCGTGGCGGCGGAGTCACCGGCGGCCTTGCGCGCGTCGACCCACTTGTTCACCGCGTCCGCGACGAGGTTCCAGGTGCAGGTGTCGCACTTGTTGCTGCCGTACCGGGCCTCGTTCCAGTCGACCTTGACCCAGTCGGCGACCTCGCCGGCGACCGAGTAGCGGCCGGAGGACTGCTTCTCGTAGTACTTCGCCATCGACTCCTTGCCGGAGGCCTTGGAGAAGTACAGGTCCTGGAAGTGCTGCTTGTTGTAGTCCGCCTGCCACGCCGTGCTGTTGTCCTTGCGGCGGTCGGGCTTGGCTATCTGGTTGTGCGCGGGACCGGCCGTACCGCCGTACTGCGGGTCGGTCTTGGTCCCGAACTCGGCGAGGATCACGAAGATCTTGTCGGTCTTCTCGCGCCCGAGTTCGACGTACTTGTTCTTGCCGAGCTTGACCACGTCCGAGGCACCGCGGTCCTCGACCTTGGACTTGCCCGAGATGACCTGCTCGATCGCCTGCTGGCGCTGGGCGGACTGGCGCTCGCTCAGCGGGCCCTTCAGATCGTGCTCGACGCGCTCCGCCTTCGCCGGGTCGTGCCGCACGACGCGACCGGCCTGCGGGTCGGCCTGGGCTGCCGCGACGGGGTAGGCGGTGGCGCCTATTGCGGCGATCGCCACGGCCAGAGCGGCGGATCTGATGGTCCGTCGTTGGCTTATCACGATGTATTGACCTCCCTAGGGTGAAGCCATTGCACCGGAGTGACGGATGAAAAGACAGATCTTGACTTGGCCATGACCGACAAGTACGGTGAGCGACCGATCCGTTGCACATAGCGGACACATCGGTCTGCGCAACTCCATTTCGCCGCAGGTTCGTTGCGTCCCGGGGAAGATCGCGATGCGACCCCGTGCGCCCCCCGTGCTTCCGCACCGTGGGTTAGGTCACGCTTACCGGGCGTTCCGTGCGGGCATCTCGCACCGTAGAGTCGGTGGTTGGCGTGCCACGTCTGAACCACCGGGAAGACGGCCCTGGCCGACGCTCCGCCACAATCGTCGTATATGAGGACGGATCAGCCATGCCACGTCCCACCCCCGCCCAGCTGACCTACGGTTCCGCGACCGTGGTGCTCTCCACCCTCGCGATGCTGCTGCTCTCCGAGGCGAGATCGGGCGTCGCGGTGGCGGTCATCGCCGCGGCAGGACTGACGCTCGGTGTCCTGGTCGCCGTGACGGCGGCGATCCCGGCCGGCACGCGCCGCACGAGGCGCGAACTGCCCGCCGTACAGCAGCCGGTGCCACGACCCCGCGTCCGCGGCGCCGCCGAACCCCGGCTGGGGGAGCACTCGCTGCGGCGCTGAACCCGCACCCCCGCAGATCACGCCGACGGCCCCGGAGCATCCGCTCCGGGGCCGTCGTCTTCGTCAGTGCGGGTGTCAGGCCTGGACGACGACGGTCTTGGCCGCCTTGTCGTGCCAGCACTGGCGGTACGGCTTGTCCCACAGGTGCCACAGGACGTTGAGCAGCGACAGGATGGAGCCCACGCACGGCACGATGCCGATGAAGGAGTAGACCGCCGCGCGGCCCCAGGCGGCACTGCCGGGCGGGCTGCCGTCGGCCAGCTTGGCGACGCGGATCTTCATGACCTTCTTGCCGATGGTCTGACCCGTCGACTGGAGCATCAGGCCCTCGTACGCGAACGCGCCCGCGAAGACGAGCAGCTCGATGCCGAGGAACGCGCCGGTGTCCGTGAAGGAGGTGCTCGTGGCGACCATCAGGATGATGAGCGCGACGAGGAAGATGCCGCCGTCGATGAGCCGGGCGAGGAAGCGCTGGCCGCTGCCGGCCAGCGGGGGCATGCCCGCCAGGGCCGGGTCCGTCGGCATCTGGCCGTAACCGGGCCCCTGCTGCGGATAGGCGTAGGGCGACTGCTGCTGCGGGAACGGCTGCTGGTCGTAAGGGTTCTGGCCCTGGGGGTGCGGCTGCTGTCCGTACGGGTTCTGCCCGTACGGGTCCTGGCCCCCCGAGCCGCCCTGCGGGTAACCGTAGCCGGGCGGTTGATTCGAACTCATGGAGTGAGTAAATCAGCCGGGCATGACGGCGCATAGACGGTGATGGTCACGGCCCTGCGACGATCACCCCACAGCGTGCCTTACTCCACCGAAACCACCACGGTTTGCCCCGCTTTGTCGTGCAGGCACTGACGGTACGGCTTGTCCCAGGTGCACCAGAGCACTTCGATGATCCAGAAGATCTCACCACAGCACGGGATGATCGGCACCAGGGAGTAGACCGACTCCCGCTTCAGCGCCGCCGGGGCCGTCGGATTGGTGCCGTCGGCGAGCATGCCGACGCGCACCTTGAGCAGCTTCTTGCCGAGGCTCTGCCCGGAACGGGTGAGCATGAACACCTGGTAGGCCAGGTAGATCACGGCGTAGATGACGCCCTGGGAGAACACCGCGCCGGTGGCGTTGTAGTCGTAGTCCCAGATCAGCCCGGTGAGGCCGTAGACCGGGATGCCGATGATCAGCCCGTCGACGATGCGCGCGAGCAGCCTGCGCCCCCGGTGCGCCAGCGGGGGCATCCCGGCCAGGGGATCGGGCTCGCCCGCTCCGTACGGGCCACTGGCGTAGGGGTCGCCGCCGTAGCCCGGGGGCGGCTGGTCGTAGGGCGAGCCGCCGGGCGGGGGCTGGTACGGGGGCGGCGGGTAAGGCTGCTGCCCGGGCGGCGGCTGCTGCTCCGCAGGCGGCGGTGACTGCCCGGGCGGCGGCTGCGCGGGCCCGGACGGCTCCCGGGGCGGCTTGGCGAACGGGTCCTCGGGCTGGTCGGTGCTCATGCCCCGAGTGAAACCCGGACGATTCGGCCGCGCCTCCGGCGGGGGCCGTTCGGGTGTCAGCTGTCGCGGGCCACGAAGGTGCGTGCCGCCTTGTCGTGCCAGCACTGCCGCCACGGCCGGTCGAACAGGCACCACACCAGCCCGAGGAGGCCGATCACGAGCGCGTCCAGCACCGTGTGGGTGAGCCAGCGCAGCAGCGCCTGCCCGAAGCCGGGCTCGTACCGGCTCTCGACGTCCACCACGCGCAGGCCGAGCAGCTTCTTGCCCAGGGTGCGGCCCCACTTGGCGGTGGGCAGCACCTCGTACAGCACTCCGGTGACGAGCGCGACGGCGGCGAGGATGCCCAGTTGCACCCCCGTCGTGCCGTCGACCAGCCAGACCGTCACCTCCTCGCCGGTCAGCCGGGCGGCGTCCACCTTGTCGCGCAGGTGCTCGTACGCCGCCGTGCCCAGCGGCAGAGCGGCGGCCGCGACGACCGCGCCCACCACCGCGCTGTCGATCAGCCGGGCCACCAGGCGCCTCCCCGGCGACGCGGGGCGCGCCTGCCGCCGCGCGGGGGCCGACGGGTCGTCGGCCGCCGGCCGCCATGACCCGGGGGCGGCGGCCTCCCCGCCCTGCGGCGGGACCTGACGGGCCAGGTCGTGCACCTGCTGCGCCCACGGGACGGGAGCGGGCTGCTGCTGCCCGGGCACCGCGCTCTCGGTCGGCGCGGACGCCGTGCTCCCGGCCGCGCCCGCGGCGGCCGCGGGAGCCGGGGCCGGCGACGGGGCCGGGAGCACGGCGTCCGCGCCGACCGAGAGCGCGGTGCCCGGGC
>NZ_JARAVO010000161.1:0-21852 GCF_033792805.1 Streptomyces sp. PA03-1a | reverse complement strand
CGTCCACAGCGAAGGCGTCACCGCCCTCGTCGCCACCCACGACCCCCAGCTCCTCGCCCTCGCCGACCGCGTCCTGGAACTCCGCGACGGCCACATCACCCCCACCGACTGACCCACGCCTTCCACGGGGCGGGGCGCGACCGACGAGTTGGCCGCCTGGTACTGCGCCGCCGCCCATCGCGGCGAACCGGCCTGGTACATCGCAGCGTTCAGGCACAGGATCACCGTGAGCCGTTGGACGCGGCGCCGCCGTCCGACTCGGGTTCACGGTTGGTCAGCCGCGGACGCTCCCCCAACGAACCGGGCCACCATCTCGGTGCGTTCACCGAAGAACGGTCCGTGCACCGCCGCCTCTTTCACCGCCCGGCTTCAGTCGATGCCCTGCTCGAGCGTCCCGGCCTCGGGGACACGCTCCGGGTCCTCACTCCGTACAGGTGGCAGATCACGCTAGGCGGGGAATGCGAAGAGGCGGTACTGCGATACCTCGACGAAACCGAATCGCCGGTACAGCGGCTCGCCGGCCGGGCTCGCGGCGAGTGCGGCCAGCCCCATACCGCGATCTCGGCCCACACGGAGCGCCGCCGCCGTCAAGGCTGTGCCGATGCCGTGTCGTCGGTGCGTGTCCGCGACATGGACGAGGAAGATCCCGGCCACGTCGTGGGCTGCGATCACCACGGTCGTCCCGACGACACGGTCATGGAGAACCGCCGCCAGGCGGACGATGTCCGCGTCGTCCCGACGCTGCGACTCGATCCGCACGATGTCGGGTTCGAGGCTCGGTGCGACGCCCATGGAAGCGCTGTAGGTGCGTACCAGCTCTGCCAGCTGACCGTGATCGGTCGCTTCTTCGATCCGCAGGCCTGCCGGTGGCTCCATCGGATCGACCGACTGGTCGAGCGGTCTGACCATCACGGGGATTGTCGTGAACTCCTTCGCCCCACGCTCGGCGAGGGCGGACGACGTGCCTGCGGGGCTGTCCGGGCCGACCCACCACCACCAGGGCACTCCCGCGAGCCGGTCCCGCGCGATGGCGGTGGACTGCTCCACCGCATCCAGGGAGCGGACACGGACCACTCCGTTGAACTGTGGCTGAGCCAACCCACTGCGGAAGTACTCGAGATCACCGTCAGTGCGGTCCGCCATGCCCCATCCGGTCAGGTATTGCCGGAAGTTGGCGGTCACGCAGGCCATGCTCCCGGGGTGCCACAGGTCTTGCGGGACCCTGCCCGGAGATGTGCCCGCCGCAAGCGGTTCGTCAGCTCTGCTTGATACGTCCGTCATGGGTGTTACCTCTGTCCGAAAGCCTCGGACCTGAACGGCCCGAGGGTATCTCGTGGCTTGTCCGCCCGGCTTCACATCAGTGCGTTGCCGACCGCGTGATCCAGCCGTGGGGTCGTTGTCTCGCGCCCGGCGTTGCCGGTAGCCATCGACGGTGCCGGCGGCTGCGCCGAGTGATTCGTGACCGCCAACACCGCTCAGGCTCCGGCAGTGCGGTGCGCAACCTGTCCGGCACAGCCATTCATCGATCTTGCATGTCAGGGCACCACGATTCGGTAGTCCGAGACGGGCCGGTATCCGATGCGCTGGTAGACGCTGTTGCTCGTCGGGTTGGCGAGGTCGGTGAAGAGAAGTACGTGTTCCGCACCGGCGTCGCGTGCTGCTTGGGAAACGGCTGCGGTGACGGCGGAGCCGTAGCCCCGGCCGCGCTGTTCGGGCGGGGTGTAGACGGGGGTGAGGCGAGCCGTGCCGGCCAGTACCGACGTCATGGCGGCCATGGCCACTGGTTCGTCCCCGACCGTCCACAACCGCCAGCCGCCCCGGCTCATCCGCTCGTCGATGAATGCGTCGAGATCCGTTCCGAGCGAGCCGGCTTCCGTGACGAAACGAGTGCACCACTCGCGGAGAAGAGCCAGGTCACCGCTGGTCGCCGTCCGCGGCGCCCCCGGCGGTGCGACGCCAGGGCGCACAAGCCGGCCAAGACGATAGAGGCGAAGATGCGGTCCGCTCTTCGGTGCGGAGCCGGTGGTCGTCCGCCACGCTTCGGAGAAGGCACGGACCGATGAGTCGTCGGCCAGGAGCTGTGCAAACGGCTGGGTTTGGGTGGACAGGAGTCCGGCCAGGTGCGTTGCCGCGGCCTGGGAGAGACGGCTCGCGGTCAGCATGTGCGGTGGCATCCACACGAACGCGGCCGTCGTCGCTGTTTCATCCGCTTCCCGCCACCAGCCCAGCACCGTGGACGGCTGTTTGCCCCCGGACCGTAGCTGCTCGATCGTGTCGAGTCCGGACAGCAGCATGGTGTGCAGGTCGGGGCGTGCGGCGAGGAATGCTCCCGCCTCGGAACGAAACACTTCGGGCTTGTCCGTGATGAACCAGGTCACGAGATCGCACCTCCTGCTTGCCCGGCCTGCGGCAATGCGCGGAGCCGTGGGGAAACGGTTGGGGCCCGCCGGCCGCAGCAGACGCGACTGGCGGGCGGTAAGGGCGGCCGGCTCAGGGCAGGCTGAGTTCGTGCCTGATGAGCTCGGCGAGCGCGGAGGGCTGCGACAGGAAGGGCGAGTGCGAACTGTTCAGCCGCAGAGTCCTGTCGGCGCGCTTCGCGAAGAGTTCCTGGACGAAGGGCGGGATGGCGCCGTCTGCTTCGCAGATGATGTAGGTGCTCGGAATCGTCCGCCAGGCGACCGCGGTCAGCTTCTGGGTGGTGGCGGCGTAGGACTGGTAACCCAGGGCTGCCGCCGCCTTCTCGGCAACGCTCCTGTCAACGTCGCCGTAGAACACGTCGACCGGGTTCGCAACGGTCAGGAAGTCGCCGACGCCCTCCTGCCGGTGGACCTCCCACCAGAGCGCCGGGTCGCCGCCCGCGCTCGACAGCAGGGAGTCCCCGGCGTCGAGCTGGAACGCGGCGAGGTAGACGATGCTCTTGACGTTGGGCGCATCGGCGAGCGCCTGGGTGGCGGGGACGCCGCCGTAGGAGTGCGCGACGACGACCACGGGCCCGCCGATCGCCTCGACCGCGGCCCTGATGGCTGCCGCGTCGGAGTACATGTCGCCCAGTGCCCTGGGATCGTCGCCACACGAGGTGAGGGCCACGGTGCGGACATCGATGCCGGGCAGGGCATCGACGAGGAATTGCAGATGCTCGGGCTTGTGCCACGCTCCGGGCACCAGCAACAGCGACGGCAGGGTCATTCGAACCTCATAGGGCAGGTGATGCGTTGGGCATGATGTGCGGGCCCATCATGTAGGCCCTCACTGCGCAGCGTCCACGTGATAGATGTCACTAATGATCTATAAGTCTGGATCCAGGTCCGAGGTCTGCCCACCACCCGCACACGAGGCCAGGACCGACCCACCGGAAGAACCGGCGGCCCGTCACAAAAGCCCGCGGCGAGGCTGTTGGGCTTCATGCAGGGCCCGCCCGGGCCGGGCTCGAGGGGCGCACTACACGGTCCAGCGTCCGGAGCCCTTTTGCTCGGCGGCGTCGGCAACGCGGGGGGCCCTCACCAACCGGCAGCTACAGACGGCCGGATTCTGGGCACTCCTGCACGCTTTAGATTAAGCTAACCATCTAACATGTGACATCTACTGAAGAAGGAGGACGACCATGTCCACACAGAAGCCCGGGACAGCGCTCGTTACCGGCGCGACCGCAGGTCTGGGTGCCGCCTACGCCGAGGAGCTGGCGGCGCGGGGGCACGACCTGCTCCTCGTCGCTCGTGACCAGGCGCGGTTGGAGTCTTCCGCGGCGAACCTTGCGGAGCGTTTCGGCATCGGGGTTTCGGTGCTGAGCGCCGACCTGGCCACACCGAAGGGCATGCGGAGCGTGGAGGACCGCCTGGCGGCCGACCTCTCGATCGACATGCTGGTGAACAACGCCGGCAGCGCCCTGTTCGGCCCCCTGTCTGCGGCGGACCCGGACCGGTTGGAGTGGCTGATCACGCTCAACCTGACCTCCGCCACCAGGCTTGCGGCTGCCGCCGCGCGGGCGTTCTCCAGCCGGGGCTCGGGCACGATCGTCAATGTGTCGTCCGCCCTCGCCCTCAACATCCTGCCGGTGGGTGCGGCGTACAGCGGGACCAAGGCATATGTGATCGCGTTCAGCCAGGCCCTGGCGCAGGAGTTCGCCGGTTCCGGTGTCCGGGTGCAGGTGGTGGTGCCGGGAGCACTGGAGACGGCGATCTGGGACGGCTCGGGCATCGAACTGGACCAGTTGCCCAAGGAGGCCGTCATGGCACCCCGCGACGCCGCGCGGGCCGCGCTCGCCGGTCTCGACGCCGGCGAGCTGGTCACGATCCCCTCGCTGCCGGAGTACGCCAGGTGGGAGGAGTACGAGAACGCCCGCCGGGAACTCATCCCGGGCCTGTCCCTCACGCGCCCCGCCGGACGCTACGCCGGCTGACACCCGGAGCAAGCACGCTCTTCGCCAGGGCCGGGGGCCAACCGCCCCCGGCCCGCTGCCTCTTCGCCCCCTGCGCCTTGGGGTGGGAGCCGACATGACGGCCGGCTGTTCGCCGTACAGCACCTCGGCGAAGAGTTCCTTCCGCTTCCCGACCCGGCGCGGTGGGACCCGGTCAACGAACTGCCACCACGCCCCCGTGGGGCCCGGTCTCGCCCCTCCGAGCGGGCAGCGTCGTGCGGAGGTCCGTGGGGTCCGGTGGCGGAGCCGGCGCTGTGGATGTCAGTGGTCCCTTGGAGACTGTCGTCCGTGATCCACCCAGATGATGTCGATTGGACGACCGGCCACCTGCCCGGCCAGGTATGTGGGGTCCCGGGCCATCTCGGGAACATGCTCTCACCGGACCCCGCGGTACGGACCAAGGCGTTTGAGGAGTTCTGTGCGGAGGCCCATGACCAAGGAGCCGTCGACCCGTGCACCGCAGCGAGCTTGCCGTTCCTGTTCGACATGGCCGATGACCCGGCCAGCCCCGAGCGGGCAAGGATCGTCGGGCTGCTCCTCAGCATTGGGCACGAAGCTCAGGGCCGTGACCCTGAGGGCAGCTACTTCACGGTGAACGGAGTCGAGTCGACTGCTCACGTCGACATCACTGCCGAGATGGCCGAGCGGGCGGATGCCTTCGTCCGTTACGCGGCGGACCCGGATCCGTTGGTGCGCCGCTCGGCTATCGAAGCCGTCGGTCTCTTCCTCGCCGACGGCGGGCGTGCCGCCCGCATCCTGGTCGAGCGTCTGCCGGCCGAGGACGGGATCGTGGAGCGGTTGCTGGTCGTCCGCACGCTCGCGCGTCTGGCCGTCCGGCTGCCGGAGACGAGGACGACCGTGGCAACCTGGCTGGACGAGCTGATCGACGGCCCCGAACGGCCCCCCACCGACGCCCCTGTCCGGCTCTCAGCCCTCACCCACCGGGCCCTGATCGACTCGGACCGGGACACCGCCGACCTCGCCCCTCGCGCGATCACCCTTCTGCGGGAAAGCACGGTGGCCCCGACCGCCCTGAAGCTGTGCGACGGATGCCGGGACTGCCAAGCGTCGTCGCACGTCCGCGGCCGCGATGTCGCCCCCACGGTGCGCCCCGCTCATCTGGCCGCCGACTGGTTCGATCCCGACCACCTCTGGGAGGAACACTCACCGGTCAGCAGCGTCCTGCGCACCCTGCACACCGCCTTGGGCGACCGGATCGCGGATCGTACGGCCCTCCTCGTCGCACAGTTGACCAGTCCCGACGCCGCCACCCGATACGACGCCATCGACATGGCGAAGGACCTCCCAGGACCCCTGCCCCGTCTGGTGCTGACATCTCTGCTCGACCTGCTCCCGGACGACTGGGCCGCGGCCCGCATCATCCAAGGCGGATTCAGCAAGAGGTGGGGTGGCCGCCTCAGGATCGCCCCCGAGGACACCGAACTCCTCCTCGACACCCTCTACGACCACATGGCCACCCTGCGCACCGCCTACGGTCCGGACGTCTGGGCAACCGACAACGCCCTCATCCGCAAGGCCTACCAAGAGGCGGTCATGACCCTGGCCGACCATCGCGACCCCCGTGCCATCCCCGATCTGATCCGCTCCCTCGAAACCCGTGTCGACGACTGGCGGGTCCTCTACGGCGTCGGCGGCTACCCACAGGCCGCGGACCGGCTCGTCCCCCTCCTCGCCAACGGCCTGCGATTCATCGATCCCGACCACCCGCACGCGCCCATCCCCGCCGGCCTGTACCTGTCGCGCCTGGCCGAGTTGAAGGACCCCATCGCCATACCCGTGATCACGGACACCCTCAAGTGGGCCGTCCAGCACCAAAGCTGGGCCGTGGTGACCAGCGCCCTCGACGCCCTCGCCACCTTCGGACGCGACGCGCAACCCGCCCACACCCTCATCCGCCCCTTGACCAACGCCCCTGACGACGCGGTGCGCGCCGCGGCCCGAGCCACGCTCGACGCGCTGACCGACCGACAAGCACCCCGCCCCGCCCGGTCGAAGCCCACGCAGGAACCGCCCTACTGAACCCGCTCGACGCGACTCGCAGTGAACTTGAGGTCGTAGGCGTGGAGTCGTCGGGGTGAGGCCGGTTTCGGTGAGGCCGCCGTCGATGAGGTCGCTGCAGTACTGGATCTTGCGGAGGCCGTGGCGGAGTGCTCGGATGAGGTGGTCGGGGTCGGTCGAAGCGGTGTTGGCCTGGCAGCTGCGTCGCGACAGTGACCAGATGCCCTCGACCGGGTTCAGGTCGGGTGCGCAGGGCGGCAGGTAGTGCGCGGTGAGCCAGTCCTGGCTGTCGATGAAGGCGCGCCTCCAGGCGTCGTTGTGCACGTTCAGGTGTCACCACGTCAGCCGTCCACTGGGCTGCACGCACTGCCGGCCGCGGGGCCGGCAGGCCGGCGGCGACGGAACCACGTCACGGCCGGGAACAGCCGGGGAGGGGGTCATCCACTCGCCACCAGTGGCGATGACGGCCAAGCGCGGGCCCGCCGGGTCAGGGGCGGCGGGACAGGCCACGAGCTCAGGACGCCGTGCCGCGGGGCGTCAAGCGGTTCAGGACACTGGGATGGCGTGCACGTCAGCCGGTGGCCGGCTCGCCACTGTCGGCGGCCCTCGCCACCGCTGCATGTGCCGCCTGCAGGATCTGCTCCGACAAGGGCGTGCCTGCGGTGGCACGGGCAAGAAGTATGCCGCCGACGAGCGTGGCATAGGCGGCCAGGCCGGCGTCACCAGGCGCGATCCACCCCGCGAGCTCCTGGACGCCCCTGGCGTAGGTGTCCCTGTGCTCGGGCTCGCGCGCGATGTCGCCCGCGAAACCGGCTGCGGGGCAACCGGTGCCAGGGTTGTCGCGATGCTCGACAGAGAAGTAGGACTCGAGCAGCGACTGCCACGCCGCCTGATGCCCCCCAGCCTCGTGGTCCAGAGTCACAAGGTCTTGCAGGTTGTCGGCGAACGCCTTGGCGGTCGCCTCGTCGACCAGCGCGGCTTTGGAGGCGAACTGCTTGTAGAAGCCGCCTTGAGTGAGCCCGATCGTCTTCATCACATCCGCGATGCCGACCTTGGCGACACCGTCCTCACGGAACAGCCGAGAAGCCGCGGCCACCGTTCGCTCCCGGTTGGCCTTCGCTTCCGCTTGCGATACGCGACTCATGTACCACCCTCCGTAATACCGACTGGTCATCTGCCCCGCCGCAGGCTGCTACGACGACCAGCGGGCTGACACCCCGACTCTAAGATTATGCCTGCTGTCTATCGCCTGCCACAGTCGCCCGTCGGCCACAATCCCGCCGGACGGCGGCATGCATGTAAGATGGTGACTACCATCTAACATCCGCGTTGCCGCCCTGGGCGACCGAGGTGGGCACCCACCCGCTCAAGCACCCTTGCGTCACGGCAACCGGAAGGCGAGGAAGACGGCGACAAACGCGGAGCCCCGGAGGCCTCCCGCGGCCACTACGGCGAACAGCCCTCACCCGCGGGTCGTTCCGTCATCGTGCCCACGGCGAAGGGAACTTCGTCACCGGAGGCACGGAAACGACGTTCTCACCGTAGCCGCCGGGGGGCGGTCTCCCGCGCCATGCGTTCCGGCCCGCACGACACCGAAGGCTGTGGCCCGCAGGTGCCGTCGAGGGTCCCAGCTCGCTTGACGCGCCGAACCGCACGTCGCACAGTTGAATCGCATATCGGTAAACCACTTCCATCATACGGAAAAGCAAAGGACGGCGGAACTGTGATCCAGCCAGAGCCGCACGTATACCGAAGGCGTCACAGCACCGGCGCGGCCGGACGATCACCGGTCTAACCGCAGCCCCGCCAAAAAGGACCGTGCGCCGGGGGCGCACCGCCGGCCGACTCATTGGGCCACAACTCACCCCTCCACGCCGCGATGGCACGAAAGCCGCGCCATGTTGATACGACGCAGCCCTTCCTGGAAAATCAGGTCACTCCCCCGACTCGTGATGCACATCTCCCCGCGCGTTCCCGTCACCAAGCGCGCGGCCGACGACGGGACCCGCTCGCTCCCGGCATCCGGCCCCGAAGTCCCCCAGCGGCCGAAAGCCCATGGCCGGGGCAGCGGGCCCTTGGGCATGCGCGGCCACGCAGTGCCTCCGCTCCTGCTGATCGCGGCCATCACCTCGGGTGCGTCGTTCGCCCCCCTTGCGGTTCACCTGTCCCCACTGCTCGTGGCGGCCCCCACGTGCACGGGAACGTTCGCACGAACACGCTTCACGGCCGTCGTCGCGCTCATGGCGGCCGCGGCAGTGCTCCTCGTGGACCGCCACGACGGCCTGCTCCACTCACCACTGCTGCCCATTCACATCGGGGCGGTGCTCATAGTCTCCGCGTTCGTCATCGCCTCCCGGGCCCTGCATGACCGCGACTTGCGGGAACTGGCCCAGGTACGTGCCGTCTCCGAAGCAGCGCAACGAGTGCTGCTACGGCCGATCCCCCCGGAGCTGGGCCCCTTCCACGTCGCCTCGATGTACCGCGCCGCAACGGCACACGCGCTGGTGGGCGGTGATCTGTACGCCGCCGCCCGCACCGGCCACACCACACGCGTCCTCATCGGAGACGTCCGCGGAAAAGGCCTTCCGGCCATCGACGACGCCTCCGCCGTCCTGGGCGCATTCCGTGAGGCAGCCCAGCAGCACCGCACACTCCCGGAACTTGCGGCCTCCTTGGAACGCAGCGTCCGCAGGCACCTGGGCGAGCTGACCCGTATCGCCCCCGACAGCAGCGAGCGGTTCATCACCGCGCTGCTGATCGAGCTCCCCGACGACGAAGACGTTGCCAGAGTGGTCAGCTGCGGGCACCCGCCGCCTCTGCTGCGCCAGGGCGACCAGGTCACCTTGCTGCCCGTGACCCGGCCCGCCCCGCCGCTGGGGCTTGCAGCAGACACGCCCAACGCCTTCTGCCTCGACACTGTCGCCTTCGGTCCCGGAGACACCCTGCTTCTCTACACCGACGGCCTGGCCGAGGCCCGCGACTCCGGCGGAGAGTTCTTCCCCGTCCTCGACCGTGCCGATACCTGGACGTGGGACTGCCCCAGCCGCCTCGTACAGCACGTCAGCCTCGATGTGGACCGACACGCGGGCAGGAACCTCCAGGACGACCTGGCCCTTGTCGCTGTCCATCATCCAACGCATCCCGTCCACGCCGGACAGGCGCCACCGTGAACGTCGACAGCCCGAAGACCCGTACGCCGCGCAAAGACCCCGACCCTCGCGCCACAAGCATGCGCACCGTCTCGCAGGCACTGCGCACCACATCAGAAGGGACGGTGACGAGGATGGCCGCGCCCAGACTCCTCCTGCTCCGGCACCCGAGCGCACTGCTCGCCGTCTATCTCGCCGCGACCTGCGCACTGCAACTGGATTCCTCTGCAGTGGGCTTGGTCCGCTGGTCGGACTACTCGGTCCTGGCACCGCTGATGGCGGCAGCCCTGCTACCCCTCAGGCACACCTTGATCGTCGGAGCTTCCACGCTGGCAGCCAGTGTGGCCATCTACGGTTTCGCGATTCCAGGCGTGTCGGAGGGAGGCCGGACGGTTGTCATCTCCGCAGCCCTCCTGTCCCTGGGCATGAGCCTGATCATCTGCCGAGTCCGGCTCCGCGAGAAAGCCGGGTGCGTCTTCACTGTGCGCCCCGGGGGCGGTGTGGAGACGGGCTGCGTCGTCTCCGCACCACGCCAGGCCACCGGCGATCCATGCGCCTCCCTGCCGGCGGGTGGACTGCCGCCCGGGCGCTTGCCGCAAACCGCCGCAGTGGAACTTGCATACTGTCGGGCTGATGACAGAAGGCCACCGCAGGCTCATTGGCTGGACGCGATCCCACTGTCCGGAGCCCGGGTGGCGCTGGTCGCCGGCAGCGTGGCCGAGGACGGAGACCCAGCCCCCACCCTGGTCCCCGAACTTCGCGCCGCGGTACGGACGCTGGCGGACATCGACGTGCAACCGGACGAGGTGCTCACCCATCTCCACGACGTCATACGTCGGTTGCGGCCGGACGAGGGTGCTCGTGACGTCACGGCGAGCTGCCTGTACGCCGTCTACGACCCCGTCACCGCAGAGTGCACCCTCGCTTGCGCCGGGCATCCTGCGCCCTCCGTCATCGCCCCCGATGGTGTGATCACTGCCGTCGACCTTCCTGCTGGAGTACCGCTTGGTCGCACCCGAGCGAAGGTCGGGACCGCCGAAATCCGGCTCCGGAAAGGCAGCGTGCTCCTGCTGCACACGCACTCCGTCGAGCCACCCGACTCCGAGACGAAGACCGATGGGCTCAAGGTGCCCGAACGCATCGTCGAGCCGGAGTCCTCGCTCACAGACACCTGTCGTACTGCTTTGGAGGCCCTTGTGGCAGCGGGAGCGCCACGCCAGTTGCGCGTGCTCGCCGCCCGTACCCGCACGCTCGACGGCACCACCGTGGCAACCTGGAACCTCCCGGCCGACCCGGCGGCCGTCTCTGCCGCACGAAAACATGTCACGGCCAAAATGAGGACATGGGGCTTGGACGGTGCCACCCCCACCACTGTCCTCATCGCCAGCGAGCTGGTCACCAACGCCATCCGCCATGCCCAGCCACCGGTACGTCTCCGGCTGATCCGCTGCGCCACAGGCCTGACCTGCGAGGTCACCGACGGCAGCACCACATCCCCGCACCTTCGACGCGCCCGCACCTTCGACGAAAGCGGCCGGGGACTGTTCATCGTTGCCCAGCTCACCCAGCGCTGGGGAACCCGCCATCACCCGCAAGGCAAGACCATCTGGGCCGAGCATTCCTACCAGGCTGACGAACCCGTAGGGGAGGAAGAGCAGGCCCTGCAGGCCGGGCTCGCGTGATGACCCCCACCCACGCAGCACCCTCGTCGGGCCCGCCGGGACCTCGGGGACCGGACAGACGGGTCCGGCCCCTGGCCCCGACACCGTTCCGGTCCTGAGGGGCGACCTCGTCAGCCGGGCACGATGTTGTGGTTGACCCGGAACATGTTGGCCGGGTCGTATGCCTTCTTCGCAGCCGTCAGACGCCGGTAGCGCTCAGCCCCGTAGACCTCGCTCAACCGCTCGGGGTCGGTGGCCTCTTCGACGGAGAGGAAGTTGACCATCCTGCGCATGTCCGCCCAGGGCTCCATCGCGTTCATCACCTCTTCGAGTTTGCCGCTCAGGAACTCGGCCCGGTCCGGGGCGCCCACGCCGAATCCGAAAAGGACGAAGGGAAGCCCTCGGCTGGAGACGGCGTTGGGTACCGCGGGCTCACGGTCGAGCGCACCGCCGAGCATGCGGATCTCCACGCTCACCAGCGGGGAGTCCGACCCGGGGCCGAGCAGTTCGACCAGCTTGTCGGCCGCTTCGGCGGGGAACGCGCGCAACATCGTCGTGCGGTCGTAGTAGGGCATCGGCGCCGGCGGGTCCATGTGGATGGCGCCCATGGCGGTGTAGGGCATCTCCCCCACCGTGTCGATGAGCGCCGGGGCGGCCGCGCGCAGGGGTGCGACCAACCGCTCGCCCTCGGACACCGGACCGAGGTGGGCGATGCGTACGTGCACCACGAACGCCCCCCGGAGGGGTTCCGGCAACTCGGGAAGCGGAGGGAGTCGTTGCACGGCCACTGAGGAGGACATCTCCTCCGGCATGTCCGACTGCCAGGTGCGCCAGCTGTGCAGCACATCGGCGAGTCGTTCGCCGGGGAAGTAGATGCCGCCGCCGTAGAAATGGGTCAGCGGGAACAGGTCGAACTCCAAGGCGGTCACGACGCCGAAATTGCCCTT
Source organism: Streptomyces sp. PA03-1a (assembly GCF_033792805.1). Lineage (NCBI taxonomy): Bacteria > Bacillati > Actinomycetota > Actinomycetes > Kitasatosporales > Streptomycetaceae > Streptomyces > Streptomyces sp. PA03-1a. Next base: position 9,662 of record NZ_JARAVO010000161.1, on the reverse strand, counting down.
GCCTCCGAGCAGGGACCAGAAGAGTTCGGGATCACTGTGCGCCGTGACATGCCGCAACTCGCCGTCGGCGGTCACCACCTCCAGCGAGCGGACGTGGTCCGCCGCGTATCCCCGGCTCCGGCCGAAGACCGGACTGAGTCCACCCCCGAGGGTGTAGCCGGCCACGCCCACCAGCGGAGCCGAGCCGCTCATCGGGGCCAGGCCGACGGCGGCGGCCTGGTCGATGACCTCCTGCCAGATCACTCCGGCCTCGACCCGTGCGCTTCGCCGGCCGGCGTCGACGGCGATGCCCTTCATGCGCCGGGTACTGATCAGAACCCCGCCCCGGGCAGGGTGGACCTGTTGGTGCCCCGTGGTCTTCACCGTCACAGGCCGGCCCTGGCGGGCAGCGAAGCGGATCGCCGCCTGTACGTCGGCCGCGTTGGCGGCACCGACCACGAGCGCGGGCTCCAGGGGGACGTTCAGGTTGTAGATCTGGCACTCGGCGTCGTAACCCTCGTCGCCGGGCAGCAGAACCGGACCGCTCACCAGCGATGCGAGTTCGGCCGCCTCCGCGGACGAGACCCGCGCGAACGGAGCGTCAAAAGTCATGGGATCCCTTGTGAAATGGTGCCGCAAGGTGAGCGGGCAACTGCCCGCGGGGTCATCCCGCGCGTGCGGACCGGAGCTGCACGGGGGCGAGGAAGGGACCATGTTCCTGGCGGCGGACAACACTTTTACATTATGTATAGCATCTAAGTTGCCTTGATGCAGGCACGAGGACCCGGCCCTCCGCACCTGGCCCGACCGGCCCGTCGGCCGGGCCCCGTCTCGCCGGGTGTGCGTGCGACGCCCGTCCACCACTTCAGCAGGGCGGACCGGAGACGGGGCACTCGGACAGCGGCTGATCAGGCGTCGGCGCGCAGCGGCTGCAGGGCCTTCGACCAGCTGACGACCTGGTCGAGCATGGCCTCCACGGTCGGCTGGTGGTGCGGGCCCGGCTTGAAGACGCTGTAGTTCTCGAAGTCGGCCAGGAGGGACAGCGCGACCTGCGCACGCACCGTGGCGATCTGCAGCTCACTCGCGATGAGGCGGAGGTGCTCCACCGCGCGGGTGCCACCGCCGGAGCCGTAGCCCACAAAGCCCGCGGCCTTGTTGTTCCACTCCGCGTACAGGTAGTCGAGCGCGTTCTTCAGGGCGCCCGTGGTGGAGTGGTTGTACTCGGGGGTGATGAACACGAAGCCGTCGAACTCGGCGATCCTCGACGCCCACGCCTTGGTGTGGTCGTTCTGGTACTGCCCGAACGACGGGGGCAGCGCCTCGTCGAGGAGCGGCAGCGGATGGTCCGCCAGGTCCACGAGCTCGAACTCCGCATCGGAACGCTGCTTGGCGATACCGAGAACCCAGTCCGCCACGGCGGCTCCGTTGCGCCCCGGGCGGGTACTTCCGAGAATGATCGCGATCTTGGTCATGTCGTGCCTTTCGTCGGTACGGCGCACGTTAGGCACGGAAGTTGTGCCCGGCACCGGGATGTGACGCGCGTCGCAAGCTCCGGCGCGGTTCCGGTGTGGAGTCCACCGAGAGGGTTACCGGGAGCCGGGTGAACCTGCTCCCCACCGAGGAAAGCGCACGCGAGGTGGCCCTCACGGGGCATCCCCCTCGTCGCGTAGCTCGCAGGCTCGGCGCCAACGACGTCGTCGGCGGGGACAGTAGGGCGAAGCAATCGAGAAGGGCAACCGGGATGAAATGCCCGATGTATCCAGCGATGGGCGCAAGTTGCGGGCCGGCGCACTGCGAGAGTCAGGCGCTGGTGAGCCGCCCGCCGGTCGCCTTCATCCGCCGTATTCGCCCTCCGACGGGGGTACGTGGTGTCAGCAGCACGTCATACGGCTGGGGCGCCGGCACTCAGGCGGCCGACTCCTCGAGGCCAGGCCTCGGACCCGAATCCTTGCAGGACAAGGCAAGCCGGCAGACGGATCCGTGCACAACAAGGCAAGACGATGACCAGTGTGCCGCGTACCTTGGCAACACCGAAGAACGTGCGCTCTGGTCACCCGACGGCAATTCCGAAACGCTTTGTGTTCGCGCACGAGATGGCAGGCGGGTGGCCGGGGCGCGCTGGGTCGTCATCGACACCCCACCGCTCGACCGGCGTGTTCAGCGCCTCGTCTCGTACCTGGTCAGGACCACGCCGCCGGGAAACGTCCGTGTCTCCACCAGGTTCAGGTTCGCCCAGCTGTCCAGCGCGGTGAAGAACGGTGTGCCGCTGCCCACCAGGACCGGATGGGTGACGATCGCGTACTCGTCGATCAGCCCGGCCCGCATCGCCGCCCCGGCGAGCGCTGCGCCACCGACCCTCATCGGCCCACCGTCCTCGGTCTTGAGCCGAGTGATCTCCGCGACCGCGTCGCCGGTGACCAGGCGAGTGTTCCAGTCGACCTTGTCGACCATCGAGGAGAACACCACCTTCGGCGTGTCCCGCCAGTTCCGCGCGAACTCGATCTGCGCTGGGGTTGCGCCCGGCTGCTGGTCGCCGGTCGGCCAGTAGCCGCTCATGGTCTCCCACAGCCTGCGCCCGTACAGCAACAGGCTGATCGCCCGCTCCTGGTCGAGCCACCACTGGAACAGCTCGTCGCTCGGCGCGCTCCAACTGAGGTCGTCGCCGGGCGCGGCGACATAGCCGTCCAGGGACAGGTTCATGCCGTAGAGCAGTCTCCGCATGGCGCCAGCCTTCCGTCAGTCGGTCTCGGAAGTCTAGACGCGCCTTGACCCCGAATCCTGGACACGGGTCATGCGGCCTGTGTGAGCGTAGTTGGTGCCTCGCACACCCCGATGTAGGCCGTGGGCCCCGGCGACGGTCAGGGCGATCCGGGCTTCAAGCGGGGCCGTGCTGTTGCCGGGGGAAGTCCGTTCAGTCTGCCGCTTGTCCCGATCGCCACTCGCGGGGGCTCATGCCGTACGCCGCTTTGAATACGCGACTGAAATGGGGTGCGCTGGCGAACCCCCACCGGTGAGCGATCGCCTCGACCGTCATGAATCGATGCACGGGCGATGCCAGTTCCCTCTTGCACTCTTCGAGGCGCTGAGTCCTTATCCAGTCGCCCAGTACGATTCCCGCCCGGGACAGGGTCAGGTAGAGCTGACGTACGGAAACGTGATGCTCGGCGGCGATACGTGCGGCAGTCAGGTCGGATTCCGCCAGATGGAGACGGACGTATTCCTTGACGCGCTGAAGAAGTGTGTTGTGCAGGGGCCCTCTGGCCAGGTCGTCACGGTCGAGGCTCGTAGTGGCCACCGCCCTGATCAGGTCGACGCAGGGCTGCGCGAGCAAGGCGGCCTCAGCCTCGCCGACAGCGACCTGGTCACGGGCCAACCGAGCGAAGAACGCTGCTGCGGCACCTACGAGCGGGCGCTCCGAGCCGATTCGCGCACCTGCGACCTGACCGAGCAGGGACGATCGGAGCCCCAGGATGTGCGTGGGAACGCGAACGACGACCGCACGCACGGTGCCGCCGAAGAATATCTCATAGGGCTTCGCATTCTCGATCACCGTGAGCTCGCCCGCCCGGATCACTCCCTGCTTGCCTCCCTGCCCCAAGCGGGTGACCCCCGTTTGCTGTAGAACGACGAAGACATGCGGCACCATGTCCTCTTTCACAGAAATGGTTGCCCGCCGGAGGCCGGCCACGTTCCAGTCGATTCCCGAGACTTCCACCGCACCGACCGTGTTGATGTTCGCAACTGCCCTCAGGCGCATCGGGTCCGAAGGAAGGTCCACCTCTATTCTGCCGTTCACCGACCGCGAGAGTTCACGGATGGCATCCACGCGATCACCGGGAGCCAGCGAATTCACGTCAAACCGGATTGCCATGCGAGCTCTCTCCCAAACCGACCGCGGACAGGCGTTGCCAGGTAGGTCTCCCACGGTACAGCGGCCAGTGGCCTACGCCGCGATGTGCGTCATATTGTGCACGATTGAATTCGCGTGGCCTTGCTGTATGCCTGCGGACAGGGAGGACCGGATGGGCCCCAGCGATGAGTGCCGCGGATCGGCGGTCAGAAGGGAGGTTGCCAGTCACCCCCAATGCGTCTTGTAGCCGGGCGGGGCCAAAATTGCGCTTGCCCTGGAGAGGGCCATTGGCGGCCCACCCATTCACACTCCGGGATCGCGCCTTCCCAGTCGTCGGTGCACCGCTCGGCCCAGGTCCGGCCCACCATGACCGGCCGGGTCACCGTGCCCCGGGCACGTCCTGTACCCGCACCACCAGACCGAGCCCGTTGACTCCCGGGTTCCCCCGCGGACCGTAGGACAGATCCAGAACCCGGCACCGGTCGGCGTGCAGGAGGAACCGTTCCACATCGGCGGGGGCGCAGGCGGTCAACTCCCGGCCCCAGAGCGTCACCTGGAGCCCGCGGACCGCGTCGACCGCGACGCAGAACAACCGGCCGTCGACCGCGACGGACGGATTCGCCAGTGGCGGGGCTCCGGTCCCGTCGACTGTGGTCCTGGCACCGGAGCCCCTCGCGTCATGGGTACTGCTCCCGAATCAGATGCTGTACCCGCCGTCGACGGTCAACCGTGCGCCCGTGATGTAGGCGGCGTTCTCACTGGCGAGGAAGACGGCCGCCTTGGCGATGTCCTCGGTGGTGCCCATGCGCCCCAGGGGTGTCATGGCCACCTGCGGGGCGGCGTTCGGCCCGTCCGCGGGGTTCATGTCCGTGTCGGTCGCTCCGGGCTGTATGACGTTGACGGTGATGCCGCGCGGGCCGAAGTCGCGCGCCCACCCGCGGCCGAGCTGGTCGATCGCTGCCTTGCTTGCCGCGTATTCGGCGACGCCAGGGACAGGAACGCGGTGGGCGACGATACTTCCCACCAGGATGACGCGCCCGCCGTCGGGCAGATAGCGCGATGCGGAATGCGTGGTGACGACGGTGCCCATCACATTGGTGGCCATCATCTGCTGGACCCCTTCGAGGAGGTCCAGGTCCAACTGGTCGACGGTGCCCATGACGGCTACTCCGGCAGAGTTCACCAGCACGTCGATCTGGCCGCCCAGGAACTCCGCAGCCTGTTCGACAGCGGTCGACGCCTCGTGAGGAACGGACTGGTCCGCCTGCACGGCAAGCGCCTTCGCCCCAAGAGCGGCCAGCTCGGCGACGACCTCTTCCGCCTGCTCGCGCGACTTCCGGTAGGTGATGACGACGTTCGCACCCTCGCGCGCCAGTTCACGAGCGATCCCCGCACCGATTCCTCGCGACCCTCCGGTCACGAGCGCAGTCCGTCCTGTCAGAGCCTTGGGCATGGCGATGTCTCCTTGCGCCGTTCAGTTGGCTTTCAGCTACTGAACCGACGCTAAAGGTTGACATTAGTGTGAACGTCAAGCCGAGGCGCCGTGACGCCCGCCACTCGTGCTTGCGCCCATGAGGTGCGCATCCGCACTGATGGCAGCGCTGTCGCGCGACGCGACTGCTCGAGCCTGACCGCGCGGACGGGGCCGTTCAGTGGTCTCGGTTCGACGCTGCGCCTGCCGGCGATCACCGGGACATTCGGATTCGACACTGCCCCAGATTTCAAGTTGTCCAATTCTTTGATCCTCGCCGCTCGGGCCGTAATTGTTGCACGGGGATGCCCCGTCGAGGGAATCCGAAGCGGGGCATCTTTTCCAAATTCGGCTCGATTGAATGAATTAATTTTATCCTGCCCCGCAACGCTTTCTCGACGTTGCGAGCTCGTTCCGGATTCACTCCAAGGTGTATCAACATGGAGCCCGGGAAATCGCGCACAGCGGGACGACATGGGGCCTGAGCTCGGGAAACGCCAAGGTTGCGGCCTCCCGAGCGCCGTCGCCCATTTCTCGGTGATGCCCTGTTTGGCCGACCTTCACCGCGACGCGTGAATGACTTCCGGGTGGGCATCGGCTAGCTTCGGTTTCGCATCGGAAAATTCCTATCTCCAAGGGAGGAATGCAGTGAAAGGTCTTGCTCGAGCCGCGGCTACGGTGGCATTGGCGGTATCGGCTATGGGGGTTCCCCTGGCCGGTACGGCGCTGGCCACTTCCGCGACCTGTTCGGGGAATAGCTGGGACAACGGCTACGGTGGCCGGGGCCACGACCGCGGAGACCACGGCCGTGGAGGCTACGGCCACGGAGGGTACGACCGCGGGAACTACGACCGCGGGAACTACGGCCGTGGAAACTACGGCCGCGGAGGGTACGGCCATGGAGGCTACGACCGCGGAGGGTACGGCGGTTGGGGCGAGGACTTCGGCTCCTTCAGGTTCACCAACAAGTCGCTCAAGTCGGCGCACGTGAAGGCCCGTAACGAATCGCTGTCGGCCAACGTCGCCTCGCCGGCGGCAGTCGCGCAGTCCGAGGCGGTCCAGGCCATCAACATCCGTCAGTAGCGCCCGAAGCCGACCGTCGCCCTGGACAAACCTGCCATGTCAGGGCCCGGTCACACTCGAAGGGGGCGACGGGCGAAGGCCTGACCGCGACCGTTCCTGGCGGGTCGGTCGCGGTCAGGCTCGCCTCGTCATGGCCGGCCATGCTGTCCGTTGATGCACCCGGCCAACGGTATCGGTGAGCCGGACCGGTCGGCGTGCGTCCAGGGGCCGACGACCAGGGCGGCCGGGTGCCCCGTGGCCCGTGCCGCGAGGTGGTTGTCGAGACTGCCCTGCAGGAACGCGTCGTACCACCCGGTCGCGGTGAACGTGGGGACGTCCACGGGGATGACCCCCGCAGCATGGGCCCGCCCGGGCGGCCGGGGACGGGGAGCCGGCGCAGGACGGGCGGGTGCCAGTCGGCGGCCCCGGGTGTGTCCGGGGCGGCGAGCGCGGCACCCGCTTCGGCCGCGGCCGGCCCGCGCGTACCCCCCTTGCGCCTGCGGAGCACCTCGGCCCCGGACCCGAGCGTCCACTGCGTGAGCAGGCCGGTCTTGCGGACACCGCCCAGAGCGACCGGACGACGGCACACGCGTCATCCTGCTGTCCCCGGACCGCGTTGCGCGCCGCGTGATGGGCCGCAACATGACGGACGACACGCGTCGGCCGGCTGCCGCCCGCACAGGCCACGCCCAGGCCAGCGCCCTGGCCCCTTCGGTGGCGGACGTCTGGCAGGGGTGACGCGGGACAAGGGCGCACGCTGCCCAACTCCTTTGGCCGCCTGAGTTGCGTCAGATCCCCTACCGGCGCGCCTTGTTGTCACACATCGGCGGGCTGTCCGGTCTCAGTAGGCGCAGGCCGCATGACAGGGCAGCCTGCGCCAGCACGGGTTGATCAACGTGCTGTGCGGTGGCCATCGGCCCGGCGTGAAACGGGCCCGGCGCACCCGAAGCGCCCGTCCCAGCGGTGGAGGCGGGCGCTTTGCGCGAAGCGACGGCCGGCCAAACGGCCTTCGGGGCGCCGACGCCGGTGCGCCCAACAAGGCACGGATCCCTGCACGTGTTGCCCTCACCTGACCCTTCCAGCATGTCGAGACCTGCCGAAGGGAAGGCGTCCGAGACGCCTGCACACGGCCAGGTCCCCCGTGAACATCGTGGGGGACCTGGCATCGCGCGGAAGGTTTTCCGGAAGGCAGCTGTGCTGTGGCCGTGTGGCCACCGCCAAGCCCTCACCAGGGTCGAGCTCTGCGGCACGGCCGAGCCGTGGCGGCGCCGGCCTCCGGATCCCCAGCCTCCCGGCGTCCTACGTCAGCCGGTGATCTCCACCCGACCATTGGGCGCCTCAGGGTGTACAGGCTCCGCGGATCCGCGCTTGGTGATGCCCTTGAGCAGTTCGGCGAGGTCGACTCCCGTGGTGGAGCTGAGCAGTTCCATGCCCTGCGCCACGTTGTCCGCGACCGTACGGGACAGCTGGCTGGCGCCGTCGGTCGAGATCACGGTCATCTTGTCCACCGCAGACAGCGGCTCGGACGCCTTGGCGACGACCTGAGGCAGCACCTCGACCAGCATCTGCAGCACCGCCGCCTCGCCGTACTGGGCGAACGCGTCGGCCTTCTTCCGCATGGCCTCCGCCTCGGCCGACCCCTTCGCCGCGATGGCCGCGGCCTGCGCCTCGCCCTCGATCCGTACGGCATCGGCGAGTGCGGCGCGGTGTGCCTTCTCGCCCTCACCGGTCAGCCGGGAACGCTGGGCGTCCGCCTCCGCCTCCTTGACCAGGGCGATGCGGCGGGCCTCGGCCTCCTGCTCGGCCTGGTAGCGCGCGGCGTCGGCGGGCTTGCGGACCTTGGTGTCCAGTTCACGGTCGGTCAGTGCGGCCTGCCGGGCGGCGACCTTCTCCTGCTCGGCGAGGACTTCCTGACTGCGGGCGGCCTCGGCGAGCGGGCCCGCGGCAGCGGCGCGGGCAGCGGCCTCGTCCGTCTCGGCCTTGATCTCGGCCTGCTTGAGCGCGAACGTCCGCTGCGCGATCGCGATCTCCTCCTCGGCCTTGAGCCGGGCCTGCTCCGACGCCTGCCGCGCCACCGCCTCGGCGATGTCCGCCTCCTGCTTGGCGCGGGCGGCCTCCGGGCGACCCAGGTCCTCCAGGTAGGAGCCCTCGGTGGTGATGTCCTGGATCTGGAAGGCGTCCAGCACCAGGCCCTGCCCGGACAGACTGGCCTCCGCCTCCTCCGCCACCTGACCGGCGAACGCCGCACGGTCGCGGATGATGTCCTCCACGGACATCCGCCCGACGATCGAGCGAAGAGCGCCGGACAGGACTTCCTGGGTGAAGCCCACGATGCCGTCCTGCTGCATCAAAAAGCGCTGGGCCGCCGCCCGGATGGAGTCCTCGGTGCCGCCGACCTTGACGATCGCGACACCCTCCAGGTGGGCCTTCACCCCTCGCAGCGTGACCGCGCCGCGCACGGCGACGGGGATGTGCCGGCTGGACAGTTCCAGGGTGAACTTCTGCTGGACGAAGGGCACGACGAACACGCCACCGCCGACCACGACCTTCTGACCGCTGTTGTCGGTGAAGATCCGGCCGGTCTCCGGGTCGGTGGACTTCTTGCCCCGCCGGCCGGTGACGATGAACGCCTCGCTGGGACCCGCGACCTTGTAGCGGGTGATGACGACGAGGGCGAGCAGTACGACGAGTACGACGATGCCCACCACAGCGGTGAGTACAGGGCTCATGCCGGAATCCCTTGATCAGAACAGCAATGACAAAGACGAGGTGCCGAACGCCTCGGGCGTTCAGTGATCGACGGGACGCACCGCGACCGACGTGGTGGACAGGGCCTCCTCGACCCACACCCTGGTGCCCCGCGGCAGCGCGACCGTGCTCCTGGCGGCGAGCTTCACCGGTTGGCCGGCCAGGTACGTCAGCACCTCGCCGTAGCCGTCCGCCGGAATCGAGGTGACCACCGTGCCCGAGCCGCCGATGAGGTCGTCGCCACGCGGCGCCGACGAAGTCCCCCCGCGCATCAAGGCCTGGCTGAACCTCCACGTCAGCCATCCCGCCACGCCGCCGGCAGCCACCCCCGCCCCGGCGGCGAACACCGTGCCGAGCCCGGTGGTGCCCACGACGATCGCGCCGGTGAAGCCGAGCATCGACACGAATCCCGCGATCACGGGCAGGGACAGCAAGCCGTCCAGGCCGCCGAGCCCGTCAAAGAGCCCATCCAGCACGCCGTCGAAGACGAGCGCCAGCGCCAGCACCACCAGACCGGCGATGCCGAGACCGAGAAACCACCCCATCCTGCCC
>NZ_JARAVO010000160.1:0-22146 GCF_033792805.1 Streptomyces sp. PA03-1a | reverse complement strand
CCGCCCGCGCCCCGTACACCCGCCCGGGGGGCTCCGCCGCCGCGAGCAGCTTCACGGCGGCCTCCCCCGCCTCCGCGGGCGTCCAGCGGGCGCCCCGGTCGGCGGTGGGCCCCGGCCGCCAGCCCTCCATGACCGTGATGCGGCCGCCCTCGGCCTCGAAGACCCGCCCCGTGACACCGGCCGAGGCGGCCGACCCGAGCCAGACGACGAGCGGCGAGACGTTCCCCGGCGCCATGGCGTCGAAGCCGCCTGCCCCGGGCGCGGCCATGGCCTCGGCGAAGACCGCCTCGGTCATCCGGGTCCGGGCCGCCGGGGCGACGGCGTTGACCCGTACCCCGTACCGCGCCAGTTCGGCGGCGGCCACCAGGGTCAGGCCGACGACGCCCGCCTTGGCGGCCGCGTAGTTGCCCTGCCCGACGCTGCCCAGCAGCCCGGCACCGGACGTGGTGGTGACGATCCGCGCGTCAGGGGTGCGGCCCGCGCGGGTCTCGGCCCGCCAGTGCGCGGCCGCGTGCCGCAGCGGCAGGAAGTGGCCGGTGAGATGGACCCGCAGGACGGCGTTCCAGTCGTCCTCGTCCAGGTTGACGAGCATCCGGTCACGCAGGAAGCCCGCGTTGTTGACCAGGGTGTCCAGCCGCCCGAACGCCTCCAGTGCGGTGGCGACGAGGGACGCCGCCCCCTGCGGGGTGGCGATGTCGCCGTCGTGCACGACGGCCTCACCGCCCCGGGCGCGGATCTCGGCGGCCACCTCGTGGGCGGGCGCGGCCGAACTCCCGGCGCCGTCCGGCCCGCCGCCGAGGTCATTGACCACGACCCGGGCGCCCTCGGCGGCGAACGCCAGGGCGTGCGCCCGGCCCAGCCCGCGTCCCGCACCGGTGACGGCGACCACGCGCCCGGCGCAGATGCCCGTCGTGGCGCCGCCCTGCGCGGTCATCCCGCCCATCCCGCTCCCCTTCCGTCCCCGGCCGCGGCGAGGAACGCCGGGGCCTCGCCGCCGCCGTGCAGGTGCAGGCTGGCGCCGCTGATGTAACGGGCCCGCTCGGAGGCGAGGAAGACACAGGCGTCCCCCACCTCCACCGGTTCCGCGAGCCGCCCGAGCGGCACCGTGCGCTCCACGGCGGCGACGCCGTCCTCGTCCCCGTAGTGCAGGTGCGACGACTCGGTGCGGACCATGCCGAGCACCAGGGTGTTGACGCGGATCAGCGGGGCCCATTCGACGGCCATGGAGCGGGCCAGGCTCTCCAGGCCCGCCTTGGCCGCGCCGTAGGCCGCCGTTCCCGGTGAGGGGCGACCGCCGCTGACGCTGCCGATCATCACGACCGCACCGCCCCCCGGTTGACGGGCCATCACCTGGTGGACGGCGAGCGAGGCGTTGAGCGGCGCCAGCAGATTGAGCTCGACGACCCGCGCGTGCCGTTCGGGTCCCGCCTCGCCGAGCAGCCGGTAGGGCGTCCCACCCGCGTTGTTGACCAGGACGTCGATGCGCCCGTACGCCTCCGCCACCGCGCGGAGGACCTCCGCGGTGGCGCCCGGATCGCGCAGGTCCACCGCGCGGAAGTCGGCTCCGTCGGGCGGCGGCCCGGGCGGCGGGCGGCGGGCGCAGACCACGACGCGGGCGCCGGCCTCCGCGAACGCACGGGCGATGCCGGCGCCGACCCCGCGCGTGCCGCCGGTGACGACGGCGACTCGGCCCGACAGATCGACAGTCATGCTCACGCCGGAGTACCTTTCCCCTAACAAACGTTTGGTGGAAAGGTAGCTGATCCACGGATGACTGTCTCCACCGCGCACCCCGAACCCGGCGTCGCCGCCGTCACCGTCGACCACCCGCCGGTCAACGCCCTGCCCGTAAGCGGCTGGTACGAGCTGGCGGACGCCCTGCGCGCCGCCGGCCGCGACCCGGGCACCCGCTGCGTCGTCCTGCGCGCCAAGGGCCGCGGCTTCAACGCGGGCGTCGACCTGAAGGAGATGCAGCACACCGCGGGCCACACGGCCCTGATCGGCGCCAACCGCGGCTGCTACGAGGCCTTCGCCGCCGTCTACGAGTGCGAGGTGCCGGTCGTCGCCGCCGTGCAGGGGCACTGCCTGGGCGGTGGCATCGGTCTGGTCGGCAACGCGGACGCCGTCGTCGCCGCCGAGGACGCCTCCTTCGGCCTGCCCGAGCTGGACCGCGGCGCCCTGGGCGCGGCCACCCACCTCGCGCGGCTGGTCCCCCAGCACTTGATGCGCACGCTCTACTTCACCTCCCGCACCGTCACCGCCGCCGAACTCCACCGCCACGGCTCGGTCTGGCAGGTCGTGCCCCGCGGGGAGCTCGACGCCGCGGCCCTCGCCCTCGCCCGCGAGATCGCGGCCAAGGACGGCGAGCTGCTCCGCCTCGCCAAGGCCGCCATCAACGGCATCGACCCCGTCGACGTCCGCCGCAGCTACCGCTTCGAACAGGGCTTCACCTTCGAGGCCAACCTCAGTGGCGTCGCGGACCGGCACCGCGACGCCTTCGTGTCGGGGTCCGGGTCCGGATCCGGGTCCGGAACCGGGGGGCGACGATGAGCGGCAAGGTCATGACCGCGGACGAGGTGGCGGCCGAACTCCGCTCCGGGATGACCGTCGGCATCGGCGGCTGGGGCTCCCGCCGCAAGCCGATGGCCCTGGTGACGGCCGTCCTGCGGTCCGGCGTCACGGACCTGACGGTCATCTCCTTCGGGGGCCCGGACGTCGGCCTGCTGGCCGCGGCGGGCCGGATCCGCAGGCTGGTCACCGCCTTCGTCACCCTGGACTCGATCCCGCTCGAACCGCACTTCCGCGCCGCCCGGCAACGCGGCGCCCTGGAACTCACCGAGCTGGACGAGGCCATGATGATGTGGGGCCTGACCGCGGCCGCCCACCGGCTGCCCTTCCTGCCGGTGCGCGCCGGGCTCGGCTCCGACGTGATGCGGGTCAACCCCTGGCTGCGGACGGTCACCTCGCCCTACGACGACGGGGAGGAGCTGGTCGCCGTCCCCGCGCTGCACCTGGACGCCGCCCTGGTCCACCTCAACCGCGCCGACGCCCGCGGCAACGGCCAGTACCTCGGCCCGGACCCGTACTTCGACGACCTGTTCTGCGAGGCGGCGGACGCCGCCTATGTGTCGTGCGAACGCGTCGTGGACACCGCAGACCTGCTCAAGGCGGCCGGCCCCCAGTCCCTCCTGGTGAAGCGGCAGTTCGTCACCGGGGTCGTCGAGGCCCCGCACGGAGCCCACTTCACCTCCTGCGTCCCGGACTACGACCGCGACGAGGACTTCCAGCGGGAGTACGCCCGGGCCGCCGCCGATCCCGCCGCCTGGACGGCCTTCGCGGAACGCCTGGTGTCCGGCGCGGGGAAGGAGCGGCCGTGAACCCCACCCGCGCCGAGTACGCCGTCGTCGCCTGCGCCGAGGCGTGGCGTGGCGACGGTGAGGTGCTGGCCGCCCCCATGGGGCTGATCCCCTCCCTGGGCGCGCGGCTGGCCCGGCTGACCTTCGCAACCGGCCTGCTGCTCACCGACGGTGAGGCCCTCCTCCTGGACGCGGCGGGCGAGGTGGAGGGCTGGCTGCCCTACCGGCAGCACCTGGCCCTGGTCACCGGCGGGCGGCGGCACGTCATGATGGGCGCGAGCCAGCTCGACCGGTACGGCAACCAGAACATCTCGTGCATCGGCGACTGGCGGCGTCCCGCACGGCAACTGCTGGGGGTGCGGGGCGCGCCCGTCAACACGCTCAACAACCCGACCAGCTACTGGGTGCCTCGGCACTCGCCCCGCGTCTTCGTCGAACGCGTCGACATGGTGTGCGGCGTCGGCCACGACAGGGCGGCCGCCGCCGGCCCGTCCGCCACCCGGTTCCACGACGTCCGGCGGGTCGTCAGCGACCTCGGCGTCTTCGACTTCGAGACCGCCGAACGCACCATGCGCGTCCGCTCCCTGCACCCCGGGGTGAGCCCGGCCGCGCTCCAGGAGGCCACCGGCTTCCCGCTGCCGGTCCCCGCGCACCCGCCGCGCACCCGCGCGCCTGGCGCCGAGGAGCTGCGGCTGATCCGTACCGTCCTCGACCCCGAGGGGCTGCGGGAGCGGGAGGTGCGGGCCTGATGGAGACCGCGCTGACCCGGCTCATCGGGGTCCGCCACCCCCTTGTGCAGACCGGCATGGGCTGGGTCGCCGGTCCCCGACTGGTGTCGGCGACGGCGAACGCCGGCGCGCTCGGTATCCTCGCCTCGGCCACCATGAGCCCGCAGCGGCTGCGCCGGGCGGTGCGGGAGGTACGGGAGCGCACCGAGGGGGCGCCGTTCGGGGTCAACCTGCGGGCGGACGCGGGGGACGCCGCGGAAAGGGTGCGCATCATCGTCGAGGAGGACGTCCGCGTCGCCTCCTTCGCGCTGGCCCCCACCCGTGAGCTCATCGGCCGCCTCAAGGACGCGGGGGTGGTCGTCATCCCCTCCGTCGGCGCGCGGCGGCACGCCGAGAAGGTCGCCGCCTGGGGCGCGGACGCCGTGATGGTGCAGGGCGCCGAGGGCGGCGGCCACACGGGGAACGTCGCCACCACGGTGCTGCTGCCCCAGGTCGTGGACGCCGTCGGCATCCCCGTGATCGCGGCGGGCGGCTTCTTCGACGGCCGCGGCCTGGCGGCCGCCCTCGCGTACGGCGCGGCGGGCGTCGGCATGGGCACCCGCTTCCTGCTCACCTCCGACAGCCCGGTGCCCGACGCCGTCAAGGCCCGCTACCTGGCCGCATCCGTGCGGGACGTCGTCGTCACCGACCGCGTCGACGGGCTGCCGCACCGCATGCTCCGCACCGACCTGGTGGCCGCCCTGGAGCGCTCGGGGAAGGCGGCCGCCCTGCTACGGGCCCTGCGGCACGCGGCGGCCTTCCGCCGCGTCTCGGGGATGGGCCCGCGCGCCATGGTCCGCGACGGACTGGCGATGCGGCACGGCAGAAAGCTGACCTGGAGTCAGACCCTGCTCGCCGCCAGCACGCCGATGATGCTGAAGTCCGCGATGGTCGACGGCCGCCCGGACCTGGGGGTGATGGCCGCCGGGCAGGTCGCGGGCGTGATCGGCGACCTGCCCTCCTGCGCGGAACTCGTCGCACGCGTCATGGCCGACGCCGAGGACGCCCTCGCCCGGCTGGCCTCCCTCGCCACGCCCGCCTGAGGGCCCGTGGCGGGCCCCCACGCGGCCGCCCGGTCACGCCGCGGCAAAAGCGGTACCCGCGGACCGCTGACGCCCCCTCGCGGCGACACGTGCCTCCGGCGTGCAGGCCCCCGTGCCGTGTCCGGCCGCCGACGACGACGCCCGGCCCTATCGCGGCTGTAGCCGCATGCCGCAGCCGACTCCGCGACGGCGGCAATGCCCCGGGCACTGTGGGCGCCCGCCGAACTTGCGCAAGAGCTCGTCCTCGCCGCCAAGGGCCTCGCCGAGCAGACCCAGCCGATCCCGGCGATGCTCCCGCCGCGGCTGCCGGCCTATGAGGTCACCGATGCCCACGGCCCGGGGCCCAGACGCACCGCGAGCGCTGCCAAGGCCGAGGGAGGCTCGCTGCGACGGGCACGCCACCCCTCATGGCCCGGCCGAGCGGAGCGGCCCGGCACACGGACCGGCGAAGGCGCCATGTCTCCTGTCGTCCCCGCCGGCGGCGCCACCCGGGCGAACGGGCCCGGCGGCGCTCACCCCACCGGTCGAGCCGCCCCCGGGGAGCGGCGCGCCGCCTTGATCACGTGCGTCACGGCTGTTGCCATGACGCACTATGGCGACGACGCATGAGCTGACGTCACCGGATGCCCGGCCCCGCGCGCGCCACGCCGCACCGCCGCGCAGCCGCCCGCACTCCGAGGTCCATCTGCTCGCCTCCCTGGCGGCGCTCTTCACCGTGGTCCAGCTCCTCCTGGTCGTCGCGCCCGGCATGGGCCTCGGCTGGGACGAGTCGGTCTACGTCAGCCAGGTCTCCCCGGACATCCCCTCGGCGTTCTTCAGCGCGCCCCGCTCCCGGGGCGTGCCGGTCCTCGTCGCGCCGATCGCGCTGCTGACCGCGTCGACCCTCGCGCTCCGGATCTATCTGGCGGTCCTGTCGGGCGCGGCCCTGTTCCTGGCCCTGTGGCTGTGGCGGCCGCTGCTCGGCACCCGGGTGGTGGCGCTGGCCGGGCTGCTCTTCACCGGGCTGTGGGTGACCCTGCTGTACGGCCCCCAGGCGATGCCCAACCTCTGGGTCGCGCTGGTGGCCCTGATCGCGGTGGGCTGCTACCTGCACGCGGCGGCGCCGGGCCACACCGGCCGGGGCGCGCTCGCCGGGCTGGCGGTGGCGTTCGCCGCGCTGACCCTGCTGCGCCCGCACGACGCCGCCTGGCTGGCCCTGCCCCTGGGCGTCGCCGCGCTCTTCGTGCGTGGCCGGCGCCGCCCGGTGCTGCTCGCGGCCATCGCGGCCGGGGTGCTGCTGGGCGGCGCCCAGTGGGTGGTCGAGGCGTTCACCAGCTACGGCGGCATCCTGGCCCGGATGGACCGCGCGAACGCCATCGAGGGCGGCCTCGGCTGGCACCTGGCGTTCGCCGACCAGCTCAGCACCCTGGACGCGTCGCACACACTGTGCCGCCCCTGCGACGCCGTCTGGCAGCACAAGGGTGACGCCGTATGGTGGTTCGCCCTGCCCGCCCTGGTGGCGGCCGGGGTCGCCCTCGCGCCGCGGCGTGAGGGGCAGGCCCCCGGGGCGCGGTTCCTGCCGGCGGTGTGCGGCCTGTCCCTTGCGCTGCCCTATCTGGTGCTCATCGACTACGCCGCACCGCGCTTCCTGCTCCCCGCGTACGCCCTGCTCGCCCTGCCCGCGGCCCAGTGCCTCCTCCTGCTCCCCGCGCGGGTACGGCCGGCGCTGCGCCCGGCCGTCACCGGCGCCGTGGTCGCCGTCGTGCTCGCGCAGCTCGTCACCCAGCAGATCGTGCTCCACCGCGCGGTGCGCAGCTCGACCATCGGCAACGAGGACTACGCCCGCATGGCCGCGGAACTGAACCGGCTGGGGGTGCGCCCGCCGTGCCTGGTGACCGGGCCGATGGCGACGCCCGTCGGCTACCAGGCGCGCTGCGCCTCCGGCCAGACCGCGGGGAACAACGAGAACCTGACCCCGGCCGGCATCCTGCGCCTGGCCCGCACCCAGCCCGTCGCCGTCCTCACCCCGCGGGGCGGGCAGCCGCCCGCGTACGCGCGTGACTGGCCCTCCCGCCCGCTGCCGGACCTGAACTACCACCAGGGCTACCGCGTCCACCTCTCGCCCAGGTGACGGCCACAATGGACGGGTGATCCCGGACGTCCGCCTGCCCTCCCCGCTGGTCGAGCTGCGCGACGACGAACGGCTGGCCGGGCGCGGCGTCCGGATGCTCGTCAAGCGGGACGACCTGATCCACCCCGACCTGCCGGGCAACAAGTGGCGCAAGCTCCACCTGAACCTGCGGGCCGCCCTCGACGGCGGCCACCGCCGCCTGCTGACCTTCGGTGGCGCCTACTCCAACCACCTGCGCGCCACCGCCGCCGCGGGCCGGCTGCTCGGCATCGCCACCACGGGCGTCGTCCGCGGCGACGAGCTGGCCGGACGCCCGCTCAACCCCTCCCTCGCGCGGGCCGCCGCCGACGGCATGCGGCTGCACTTCGTCGACCGGGGCACCTACCGCCGCAAGGACGAACCGGAGGTCCTGGCGGCCCTCCTGGACCGTCTGGGGCCCGCCTACGTCGTCCCCGAGGGCGGCAGCAACGCGCTCGCCGCACGGGGCTGCGTGGCGCTCGGCGAGGAGCTGCGCGGCAGGGCGGACGTCGTGGGCGTGGCCTGCGGGACGGGCGGGACCCTGGCGGGCCTGGCGGCCGGAGTGGATCCGGGGCAGCGGGTCATCGGGTTCCCGGTCCTCAAGGGCGGCGGTTTCCTGGCCGGGGAGATACGCCGGCTCCAGGAGGCGGCCTTCGGCGGGCCGCGCGGGTCCTGGCTGCTGGACGAACGCTTCCACCACGGCGGCTACGCCCGTACCTCGCCCGAGCTGGATGCGTTCGCGGCGGACTTCGGCACGCGGCACGGCTTCGTCCCGGACTCCGTCTACGTCGCGAAGATGCTCCACGGCCTGTTCTCGCTGGCGCAGGAAGGTGCCTTCGCGCCCGGGACGACGGTCGCGGCCGTCGTGACCGGGCGGCCGACCGGTTAGCCTTGCTGGCATGATCCGAGCCGCGACACCTGCCGACGTCACGGAGATCCACGCGATGATCCGCGAACTCGCGGAGTACGAGCGGGAGCCGGACAGCGCGCGGGCCACCACGCAGCAGCTCCACGACGCGCTCTTCGGCCCGGATCCGGCCGTCTTCGCGCTCCTGGCCGAGGACGACGCCCTGGGCGCGCCCGTGGGCTTCGCGCTGTGGTTCCGGAACTTCTCCACCTGGACCGGGACCCACGGCGTCTACCTGGAGGACCTGTACGTGCGCCCCGCTGCGCGCGGCGGCGGCCACGGCAAGGCCCTGCTCGCCGGACTCGCCGCCATATGCGTGGAACGGGGCTACGAACGTTTCGAATGGTCCGTGCTGGACTGGAACGAGCCGTCCCTCGCCTTCTACCGTGCGATGGGCGCCCGTCCCCAGGACGAATGGACGGTGCAACGACTGACCGGCGACCCCCTTCGCGCCCTCGCTGAGCAGGCACGTGTCAACAAAGCGACATCTCTTTCGATTTGACACCGCAGACCACTAGCGACGTTGCGTGCTCGTGCGCCTACTATGGGTGACAGCCATGGGGTGCCGGGTCAGGGCTCATTCATGGCGGCGACCGTGCTCCGTCCGGGCGACACCGGGGTACGGATCGCGATAGCGTCGCTGGCGAACCGAATCAGATCCAGTGCAATGCCGATGTGGGCAGTGCGTGTGCCACCTTGGAGGTGAGGGTGTCCCAGATCGCAGGCGAGCCCGGGTCGAAGGACTTCGTCGAGGTCCGGCTGCCCGCGGCGGGGGCCTACCTGTCGGTGCTGCGTACGGCGACGGCAGGACTTGCGGCCCGCTTGGACTTCACCCTCGACGAGATCGAAGACCTGCGCATCGCCGTGGACGAGGCGTGCGCCATCCTGCTCCAGCAGGCCGTCCCGGGGTCCGTGCTGAGCTGCGTCTTCCGCCTGGTCGGGGACGCCCTGTGGGTGACCGTGTCGGCGCCCACCACTGACGGCCGCGCCCCGGAGCGCGACACCTTCGCCTGGACCGTGCTGTCCGCGCTGGCCGGCGAGGTGGACTCCAGCGTGGCCGACGACAAGACCGTGAGCATCGCCCTGCACAAGAAGCGCGGTGCCGGACCGGGACAGCTGTAACGGGGGAATCGCCGTGAACGATCTGGAAGGCAGCACGCCGGGGGTGCGGGGCCGCCCCGTACCCGCCCCTGCGGCGCGGCGCCAGGAGGCGCGGCCGCATCCCGGTACCGGGCCCGTGTCCGGCCCCGGGAGCAGTGACGCGGCCGGGCAGACGGATCAGGCGGATCGGGCGGATCGCATGGCGCAGGAGCAGCAGGAGCAGGACCACGGGCAGGTGCAGCACGGGCACCACGAGACCCACGACCGGGCCGGGGCCCGGGCGCTCTTCGTGGAGCTCAGCAAGCTCCCCCCGGGCTCCCCGGAGCGCGCCGAGCTGCGCAACCGGCTGGTCCGCATGCACCTGCCGCTGGTCGAGCACCTCGCCCGGCGCTTCCGCAACCGGGGCGAGCCGCTCGACGACCTCACCCAGGTCGCCACGATCGGGCTGATCAAGTCCGTGGACCGCTTCGACGTGGACCGCGGGGTGGAGTTCTCCACCTACGCGACCCCCACCGTCGTCGGCGAGATCAAGCGGCACTTCCGCGACAAGGGCTGGGCGGTCCGTGTCCCGCGCCGTCTGCAGGAGCTGCGGCTCGCCCTCACGACGGCGACCGGCGAGCTCTCGCAGCAGCACGGGCGGGCCCCGACGGTGCACGAGCTCGCCGAGCACCTGAAGATCACGGAGGAGGAGGTCCTGGAGGGCCTCGAATCCGCCAACGCCTACAGCACGCTCTCCCTGGACGTGCCCGACACCGACGACGAGTCGCCGGCCGTCGCCGACACCCTCGGCGCCGAGGACGACGCGCTGGAGGGCGTGGAGTACCGGGAGTCGCTCAAGCCGCTGCTGGAGCAGCTGCCGCCGCGCGAGAAGAAGATCCTGCTGCTGCGCTTCTTCGGGAACATGACCCAGTCGCAGATCGCCCAGGAGGTCGGCATCTCCCAGATGCACGTCTCCCGGCTGCTGGCCCGGACGCTGGCCCAGCTGCGCGACAAGCTCCTGGTCGAGGAGTGACGGTACGGCGGAGGTGACGGCGGCGCCCCCGGGCGCCGCGGCTCACTGCTCGGCCGTACGCCCGATCCCGAGGGCGTCGGTGGCCGCGGGGTGAACGAGGAGCACCAGCTCGGCGACGGCGGCCACTCCCAGCGCGGCACCGGCGGCGATCATGACGCCACCCGCCTGCACCATGCTCCAGGCGACGGGGAGCGCGACGAGCTGGATGATCAGCGCGGGGCCGCGGCTCCAGCGGCGCGCGTGCCAGAGCCCGAACGCGGCCGCCAGCGGCATGGCCGCCAGGGCGAGGACGGTCACGCCTCCGGCCTCCGCCTGGCGCGGGCTGTCGGGGTCGCCGAGGATCCCCAGGGCCAGCATCGCGATCCCCCAGGCCGCCAGGGCGGCGCCTTCCAGTGCCGCGACCGCGGCCGCCGCCGCGAGGCGGCGCGTACGGCCCGGCTGCGCGGGCTTCTCGTTGCCACTCACCCCAGCAGGGTAGCCGCCGCGTCCTGGCCACCAGGGGTGCGGCCCGGTACCGCCCGGTAGGTACCCTGGCGGGCATGCGCGCCCTTCTCGTGGTCAACCCAGCCGCCACCACCACCAGCGCCCGGACGCGTGACGTACTCGCGCACGCGCTCGCCAGCGACCTGAAGCTGGAGGTCGCCGCGACCGAGTACCGCGGCCACGCCCGCGACCTCGCGCGGCAGGCCGCGGAGGGCGGGGAGATCGAGCTGGTCGTCGCCCTGGGCGGGGACGGCACGGTCAACGAGGTGGTCAACGGTCTGCTGCACAACGGCCCCGACCCCGACGGCCTGCCGAAGCTCGCGGTGGTGCCCGGCGGGTCCACGAACGTGTTCGCGCGCGCCCTGGGGCTGCCCAACGACGCCGTGGAGGCGACCGGCGCGCTGCTGGACGCGCTGCGCGAGCGCAGCTCCCGCACGGTCGGCCTGGGCCTGGTGAGCGGAACCCCGGGCACGGAGGACGAGGGGGTGCCGGCACGCTGGTTCACCTTCTGCGCCGGGCTGGGATTCGACGCGGGTGTGGTGGGACGGGTGGAGCAGCAGCGCGAGCACGGCAAGCGCTCCACCCACGCGCTCTACATACGCCAGGTCGTGCGCCAGTTCCTCACCGAGCCGAACCGGCGCGCCGGCGCGATCACCCTGGACCGGCCGGGCGAGGACCCGGTGACCGACCTCGTGCTCGCCCTGGTGTGCAACACCGCGCCGTGGACCTACCTGGGCAACCGCCCGATCTACGCCTCGCCGCGCGCGTCCTTCGACACCGCCCTCGACGTGCTGGGACTCTCCCGGCTGACCAGCGCGGCGGTCACCCGCTACGCCACCCAGCTGCTCCGTTCGACCCCGGAGCGCGGGCCGCAGGGCAAGCACGCGACCTCCCTGCACGATCTGACGGACTTCACCTTGCATTCGCAGGCGCCACTGCCGTTCCAGGTGGACGGAGACCACCTGGGACTGCGAATGAGCGCAACCTTCACAGGCGTACGCCGTGCACTGCGTGTGATTGTGTAAGCAGAAGGACATAAAGTCCTTTCACTCGAACGTTTAGGCTGCCCTGCACCCCATGGAAGTACGGCTGTGACGGAGCCGACACCGAGGATTCAAAAAAAACTTTTCGGAAGGGGTTGTATCCGCAGCCCAGGTTTGCGAGGCTCTTCCTGGCGATCGGGACAGCCGCTCATCGGGCGTCCTCGGCAGCCGGAATCCTCACCACACCCCCGCGGGACCGCACCAGGAGACTGGGCGATGTCCCGTGTCGTGTCTGAGGATTCGTGAAAGCGTTCACATTCACAAGCAACTTACATGCAACACAAGGAGATGGAGCAGCCATGGACTGGCGTCACAACGCCGTTTGCCGCGAGGAAGACCCCGAGCTCTTCTTCCCCATCGGCAACACCGGTCCTGCGCTGCTGCAGATCGAGGAAGCCAAGGCCGTCTGCCGCCGCTGCCCCGTGATGGAGCAGTGCCTGCAGTGGGCGCTGGAGACCGGCCAGGACGCCGGCGTGTGGGGTGGCCTCAGCGAGGACGAGCGTCGCGCAATGAAGCGCCGCGCCGCCCGCAACCGCGCCCGCAACGCCAGCGCCTGACGCACTCGCTTACCCCCGAGCCGCAGCGCGCAGCACCTCCGAACCGCGCAGCATCGCGACGCGAAGAGCCCCGGCCGCTCCCCGAGCAGCCGGGGCTTCGGCGTTCCCGGAGCCCGGTCCTGCGAGGTCCCCGCCCCGCCGGACTCGCAGGACCGCGACGGGTTTCAGCCCTCCAGCGGCAGTTCCAGGACGACCTTCGTCCCGCGCTCCTCGGCCGGGACCATGTCGAAGCTTCCGCCCAACTCCCCCACCACCAGGGTCCGTACGATCTGCAGCCCGAGGTTGCCGGCCCGCTGCGGGTCGAACTCCGCGGGCAGGCCGCGCCCGTCGTCCCGTACCGCGATGCCCAGCTTCTGCCCGTGCCGCTCGGCGGCCACCTCGACGGTGCCCTGCTCGCCCGGCCCGAACCCGTGCTCCAGGGCGTTCTGCAGCAGTTCGGTGAGGACCATCGACAGCGGGGTGGCCACCTCGGCCGTCAGGATGCCGAACCGCCCGCTGCGGCGCGCGGTGACCCTGCCCGGGGAGATCTCGGCGACCATCGCCAGCACGCGGTCGGCGATCTCGTCGAACTCCACGCACTCGTCGAGGTTCTGCGACAGCGTCTCGTGCACGATCGCGATCGAGCCGACCCGCCGCACCGCCTCCTCCAGCGCCTCCCGGCCCTTGTCGGAGTCCATCCGCCGGGCCTGCAGCCGCAGCAGCGCCGCGACCGTCTGCAGGTTGTTCTTCACCCGGTGGTGGATCTCCCGGATGGTGGCGTCCTTGGTCATCAGCTCGCGCTCCCGGCGGCGCAGCTCGGTCACGTCCCGCAGCAGCACCAGGGAGCCGTTGTGCGTGCCCTTGGGGCTCAGCGGGATCGCCCTCAACTGGATGACGCCGCCGTTGCCCTCGATCTCGGTCTCCCGCGGCGCCTTGCCGCCGGCGACGGTCACCAGCGCCTCGTGGCTCTTGGTCCGCGAAGGGGCCAGTTCGGCGGAGACCGAGCCCAGGTGGTGGCCGACGAGGTCGGCGGCCAGGCCGAGCCGGTGGTAGGCGGAGAGCGCGTTGGGGCTGGCGTACTGGACGACGCCTTCGGCGTCGAGCCGGATCAGGCCGTCGCCGACCCGCGGCGAGGCGTCCATGTCGACCTGCTCGGAGGGGAACGGGAAGCTGCCCGCCGCGATCATCTGCGCCAGGTCGGACGCGCTCTGCAGGTAGGTGAGCTCCAGGCGGCTGGGGGTCCGCACGGTGAGCAGGTTGGTGTTGCGGGCGATGACCCCGAGGACCCGGCCCGCTCGGCGCACCGGGATGGACTCGACCCGGACCGGGACCTCCTCGCGCCACTCCGGGTCACCCTCCCGGACGATCCGGCCCTCGTCGAGTGCGGCGTCCAGCATCGGGCGGCGGCCGCGCGGCACCAGGTGGCCGACCATGTCGTCCTGGTACGAGGTCGGGCCGGTGTTCGGCCGCATCTGGGCGACGGAGACGTAGCGGGTCCCGTCACTGGTCGGGACCCACAGCACGAGGTCCGCGAAGGAGAGGTCGGAGAGCAGTTGCCACTCCGATACCAGCAGGTGGAGCCACTCGAGATCGGAATCGTCGAGGTCCGTGTGCTGGCGTACGAGATCGTTCATGGAGGGCACGCAAATGAGCGTATCCCGCGCTCATGGAAGGCGCCGTCATCCAGTCCCCACAAAGGTCTCCGACGACCTATGATCTGACTGCGTCACCTTGTGGACAGGCGTTAGTGGTCTAGTCCAGAATTGACGTACAACCGAACTTCCATCCTTCCCGCACAGAAGGGTGGAGCGAGGCCCCGGCGCTCTCTGCCCTGACTGCGCCAGGCCTCATGGTCGGCCCTGACGGGCCGCGGGAACCGCACATCCCGCGTGCCACGGGCCGACGGCAGCTCCGGGCTGCGGTGCTGGGCGGGTTGAGGGTCCCGTCCCGGCGCCGCGGCCCGAAGTGGTGTCAGGGCCCTTTCCGGCCCGCCTTCCGGCTCAGCGCGTCTCGGTCACCTTCGCCAGCGCGCGCGGCGCATCGGGGTCCTGCCCGCGGGCGATGGTGATCTCGTAGGCCAGCATCTGCAGCGGGAGGATCTCCAGGACCGGCTGCACCTCCTCGGCGACGCCCTCGGTGGGGAGGACGAAGCCTGCGGAGGCGGCGTCTACCGACGCCTGGTTGCCGATGACCATCAGATCGGCCCCACGGCCGCGGAGCCGGTCCAGCACCGGCTGGAGCGCCTCGCCGCCCTTGCCCTCGGTGACGATCGCGATGACCGGGGAGACGTTGTCGACCATGGCCAGCGGGCCGTGCAGCAGGTCGGCGCCGGAGAAGGACAGGGCCGGGATGTAACTGGTCTCCATCAGCTTCAGCGCGGCCTCCTTCGCGGTCGGGTAGCCGTAGCCGCGCGAGGTGAGCACCAGGCGCTCGGCGAAGCGGTAGCGCGCGGCGAGCGCCCTGACCTCGTCCTGGCGGGCGAGGATCTGCTCCGCGAGTTCCGGCAGGACCTTGGCGGCGTTGCCGTCGCCGCCCCGCAGCCCCTCGACGAACAGGTAGAGCGCGAGCAGCTCGGCGGTGTACGTCTTGGTCGCCGGCAGCGCCTTCTCCGGGCCGGCCAGGACGTCGATGTGGAACTCGGAGACCTCGGCCAGCGGCGAGTCGGCGTTGTTGGTGACCGCCAGGGTGATCGCGCCGGCCTCGCGGGCGGCCCGGGTCGAGGCCACCAGGTCCGGTGAGCCGCCGGACTGGCTGACCGTGACGACCAGGCAGTCCGTCAGGTCCGGGCGCGCGCCGTAGGCGGTGGTGGTCGACATCGAGGTCAGCCCCGCGGGCTTGCCGAGGACCACCTCCACCAGGTACTTGGCGTACAGGGCCGCGTTGTCGGAGGTGCCGCGCGCGGTGAGCAGGACGAAGCGCGGTCCGCGCGCGGCGATCCGCTCGGCGGTCCGCCGGATCCGGGGGGCGCCCTCCTCGAGGATGCGGCGCAGCACCGCGGGCTGCTCGGCCATCTCGCCGGACATGATCCGGCCGGGCATCGGCTGCTGCTCGGCCGGCGACGGGGCGGACATTCTCGGGGCCTCCAGGTGGATCCGGAACGGATGTGCCGCGGCGGACCTCAGTCGCCGGCCTCCTTGCCAGCGATGACCTCCGCGGCCGCCCGCCCGCACACGCGGGCGGCGCCGTGGGTCGCGATGTGCAGCGCGCCGGACGGTGCCGCCTGGGGAACGCCCATCTCCACCACCACCGTGTCCGGACGGGCGGCGAGCAGCGCGCCCAGCGCCTCGGCCATCCAGGGGTGACGGTGCACGTCACGCACCACTGCGACGATCCTACGAGTCCCCGCCGACCGCAGCACGTGTGCGGTCAGCGCGTCACCTTCGCGAAAGCTCCCGGTCACGGTGCCCGGGAAGATCCGGTCGAGCTCGGCGGCGACGCCCCACGGGGTCTCGTCACCGACGGCGATGTTGGCGACCGGGGTGAAGGCGGCGACGTACGGCGCCTCGGCGACCGGCAGGTACGCGTCGGTACGGGTCACGCGCAGGGCGCGGCGGGCCGCGACCAGGCCGATCCCGGGGTCCGGTGCCGCGAGCGCCGGCGCCGCGGAGCGCTCGGCGGCCCAGGCGGCCAGGCTCCGCACCCGTCCGGCGGCGTCGGCGAGCCGCTCCCGGGTCAAGTCGCCGTCGCGCACGGCGGCGACGATGGCGTCGCGCAGGGCGACCACCGTCTCCTCCTCGGCGAGGCCGCCGCCCACGCAGATGGCGTCGGCGCCGGCGGCGAGCGCCAGGACGGTGCCGCGCTCGATGCCGTACGCGTCGGCGATGGCGCGCATCTCGATGCCGTCGGTGACGATCAGGCCGTCGTAGCCCAGTTCGTCGCGGAGCAGTCCGGTGAGCACGGCGGGGCTGAGGGTGGCCGGGCGGTCCGGGTCGAGGGCGGGCACGAGGATGTGCGCGCTCATCACGGCCTTGCTGCCGGCGGCCAGGGCGGCCCGGAACGGGGCGAGTTCACGGGCGTGCAGGGTGTCCGGGTCGACGTCCACCCGGGGCAGGGCGTGGTGGGAGTCGACGGAGGTGTCGCCGTGACCGGGGAAGTGCTTGGTGCAGGCGGCGACCCCGGCGGACTGCAGGCCCTCGACGTACGCGCCGGTGTGGCGGGCGACCAGCAGCGGATCGGAGCCGAAGGAGCGCACGCCGATGACCGGGTTGCGGGGGTCGGAGTTGACGTCCGCGGACGGCGCCCAGTTGAGGTTGACCCCGCACTCGGCCAGCCGGCGGCCGAGTGCGGCGGCGACGTCGCGGGTCAGGGCGGTGTCGTCGACGGCGCCGAGGGCGAGGTTGCCGGGGAAGGAGGAACCGCTGCGGGCCTCCAGCCGGGTCACGTCACCGCCCTCCTCGTCGGCGGCGATCAGGACGTCGGGCCGTACCGCGCGCAGCTGCGCGGTGAGCGCGGCCAGTTGCCCGGGCGACTCGATGTTGCGGGCGAACAGGGCGACGGAGCCCAGTCCCTCGGCGAGCCTGCGCAGCAGCCACTCGGGTGCGGTGGTGCCGTGGAAGCCCGGCTGCAGGACGGTGAGGGCGTCGCGGACGAGGTCGCCCGGGTCCGCGGTGCCGTCGTGGATCTGGCTCAAGGTCTCGGTCATCCCTTCACCGCCCCGGCGGTCAGTCCGGCGGCGACCCTGCGCTGCACGATCAGGAAGAAGATCACCACGGGCACGCCCATCATGGTCGAACCGGCCATCATCGGCGCGTAGTCCGTGCCCCGCGAGGTGACGAAGTTGCCGAGCCACACCGTCGCCGTCTGGTGCTCCTGGCTCATGATGAGCATCGCGTACAGGTACTCGTTCCAGGCCTGGATCAACGCGTAGATGGAGGTGGCGACGAGGCCCGGGGCGAGCAGCGGCAGGATGATCCGGAAGAACGCGCCCATGCGTGTGCAGCCGTCGACCATCGCCGACTCCTCCAGCTCCTTGGGGATGTTGACGATGAATCCGCGCAGCGTCCACACCGTGAAGGGGAGCACGAAGGTCAGGTACGTGATGACGAGTCCGGAGAGCTTGTCGATCTGGTCGATCTGGTTGAGCAGCAGGAAGACCGGGATGATCATCGCCACCAGCGGCACCATCTGCACGGCGAGGATCGCGACGATCACCGCCTTGCGGCCGCGGAAGACGAAGCGGGAGATGGCCAGCGCCGCCAGCAGCCCGATGACCAGGCCGAGGCCGACGGTGGAGCCGGCGACGATCAGGCTGCGGCCGACCGATCCCCAGAAGTCGCCGACGTCGAGGGCGTCGGAGAAGTTCTGGAAGGACAGGCTGGTCGGGAAGAGCTTGGGGTCGGGGTCGATGGCGTCCTTGGCGGGCTTGAACGCCGTGTTGAGCATCCAGTAGACCGGGAAGCCGGAGACCACCACGACCAGCAGGCCGAGCAGGTTGTAGACCGTCCGCCCCTTGCGCCGGGGCCGCCGGGCGGCGCGCGCCGCCGGAGCGGCGGCCGGCACCCTCTCGGCGGGAGCCGTGTCGAGCATGGCCGTCACTCCACCTCTCCGATCTTCAGCATCTGGCGCATGTAGACGGCCATCACCCCGAGGAGGAGCAGCACGGTGATGACGGCGATGGCCGCGCCCGCGTCGTAGTCGTTGGCGACGAAGGCCTGGTCGTAGGAGTAGGTGGTGAGGACCTGGTACGCGGGCTCGGGGTGGCCGTCGCGCATGAGGAAGACCTGCGGGAAGACGCCCATGTCCCAGATGACCGACAGCGTCGTCAGCATGACGATGATCGGCTTGAGCACCGGCAGGGTGACGTGCCGGAAGACCTTGACCGGCCCGGCGCCGTCCATGCGGGCGGCCTCCTCCAGTTCCTTGGGCACCTGGGTGAGGCCGGCGTGCAGGGTGATGGCGACGAAGGGGATGGCGCCCCACACCACCATGAGGGTGATGACCAGGAAGCCCTGCTTGGTGTCGGTGAACCAGTTGTGGCCGCTGAGGTCCACTCCCGGCAGCCGGCTGAGCAGCCAGTTGAGGACGCCGTAGTCGCTGTCGAACATCCACTTGAAGATGGTGATGGCGACGACCACGGGCATCGCCCAGCTCGCCACCAGCACGATGTTGATCAGCGCCTTGACCCAGGGCGCGACCCGCTGCATCAGCAGGGCCACCCCCATGCCGACGACGAGCGTGAGCAGCACCGCCGCGAGGGTGAAGAGCAGCGTGCGCAGGACGACGCCCCAGAAGACCGAGTCCCCCAGGACGTGGGTGTAGTTGGCGACTCCCTGCCAGTCGCCGGGCAGCCCCTGCCAGAGCTCGGCCTGCCCGTACTGCTTGAACGAGAGGGTGACCAGCCGGACCAGCGGGTAGCCGAGGACCAGCAGCAGGACGCCGATGGTCGGCGCGAGCAGCGTCCACGGGAGCGCGGCTCCGCCGAAGCGGCGTGGCCTGCGGCCCGGTCCCGCCGGCCGCGGGCGCGGCACCTTGTCCAACGGTGTGTCAACGGCACTCATCATGTGCTCCTCGGCTGCTCCAGTCCCTGGCGTCGCGCCGGGGCCGGCCGCCCCGGGGCGGCCGGCCGGCGTCGATCACCGTGTTGCCCGTGTGCCGGTCAGCCGGCGTTGATCACCGCGTTGATCTGCTCGTCCGCGGACTTGGTCGCGTCCTCGATGGAGGCCTTGCCGACCGCGATGTCGTTGAGCATGTTCTGCAGGATCTGCTTCTTCTCGACCTGCAGCCAGCCCGGGGCGGTCGGGACGAACCAAGTGTTCTCGTTGGCCCGGGCGGATGCGGCCGTCGCCGGGTCGTCCTTCAGCGGGGCGAGCAGCGACTTGGCGTTGGGCAGGTTGCCCTTGGAGATGAGGACCTTCTGGGCGGCGCTGTTCGTGAAGCCGTTGATCCAGTCGGCGGCGAGGTCCTGCGCGGCGGACTTGGCCGGGATGACCAGGTCGGAGCCGCCGATGAAGTTCGGCAGCAGTTCGCCGTTGGGGCCGGGCAGCGCGAAGGTCTCCAGGTTGTCCTTCAGCTTGCCGGTCTTGTCGGTCTTCGGGTCGGCGGCGGCGCCGCCCTCCCAGCTGGCGCCGTAGATGAGCGCGGACTTGCCCTGGCCGTAGACGATGTAACGGTCGGACTCGTCCTTGTTCTTGTCGCCGTGGAAGTACGCGTCGAGGACGCCCTTCCAGGTCTTCAGGCCCTCGATGGACTTGGGGTCGGAGAGGGTGGCGGTCCACTTGCCGCCGTCCTCCTTGGCGACGTCGCCGCCGGCGTCCTTGACGAAGGCCAGCGCGGTGTACCAGTCGCGGCTGGGCTGGTACCAGGCGGAGAACTTGTCGCCGTTCTTCTTCTGGATCTTGTCGAGCGCGTCGGTCAGCTCGGCCCAGGTGGTGGGGGCCTTGGTGACGCCGGCCGCCTTGGCGACGTCCTTGCGCCAGGTGCCGACACGGGCACCGGCGTAGTAAGGCACGCCGTAGGTCTTGCCGTTGTACGTCACGGAGCCCTCGAGGGCGTCCAGCCAGTCGCCGGAGTTCTCGAACTTGCTCTTGTCGATGGGCGCGAACGCGCCCTTGACCAGGTAGCCGAGGGTCTCGGTGTTGCCCATCTCGACCACGTCCGGCACCTTCTTGGTGGCGAGGACTGCGTCGAGCTTCTGGTTCTTGGCGGTCCACTCGTAGTACTCGTGGTGGATCTTCACGCCCTTGTGCTCGGCCGTGAAGGCGTCGTCCGCCTGCTTGACCAGCTCGGGCCAGTTCTTCTGTGCGTCGACCGTCAGCCAGACGGTGATCTCCTTCGGCGCCGAGGCCTTGTCGGAGCCCTTGTCGTCCGAACCGCAGGCCGCAACGCCGGCGACCATGACGGCGACACCGATCGCCGCGATCAGCTTGCGCTTCACAACACCCTCCCCAGGGCAGTGAGTACCAAGTGGTGTAGACCAGTGCCCGAAGCTTGGCCTAGACCTTTAGGGGTGTCAAGGGTGTATAAGAGCACCGGACGCGTCCGTTACCGGACCGACATCTGGGCTCGTAACGCGATATGAGCCCGGCCCGTGCCACGATGTGAGCCGCGAATGACGGAGGAGCCGGTGACGGCAGCACGACAGCACTCGGGAGCAGAGGCGATGGAGACGGACGGCGAGGCCGGCACAGCGGTGACGGAGACCGCGGAGGCGCCCGGGACCGTGGCCGGACGGACCGCGCGGGTGCCCAAGTACTACGGCCTGAAGCGCCATCTGCTCGAACTGACGCAGACGATGCCCCCCGGCTCCCCGGTGCCCCCCGAGCGCACCCTGGCCGCCGAGTTCGACACCTCGCGCACCACCGTGCGGCAGGCGCTGCAGGAACTGGTGGTCGAGGGCCGCCTGGAGCGCATCCAGGGCAAGGGCACCTTCGTCGCCAAGCCCAAGGTCTCCCAGGCGCTCCAACTGACCTCGTACACCGAGGACATGCGGGCCCAGGGCCTGGAGCCGACCTCACAGCTGCTCGACATCGGCTACATCACCGCAGACGACCGGCTGGCCGAACTGCTGGACATGAAGGCCGGCGGCCGCGTGCTGCGCATCGAGCGCCTGCGCCTGGCGAACGGCGAGCCGATGGCCATCGAGACCACCCACCTGTCGGCCAAGCGCTTCCCCGCGCTGCGCCGCAGCCTGGCGAAGTACACCTCGCTCTACACGGCCCTCGCCGAGGTCTACGACGTCCGGCTCGCCGAGGCGGAGGAGACCATCGAGACCTCGCTCGCCACCCCGCGCGAGGCGGGCCTGCTGGGCACGGACGTCGGGCTGCCGATGCTCCTGCTGTCCCGGCACTCGATCGACACCGGCGGCGAGCCGGTGGAGTGGGTGCGCTCGGTCTACCGCGGTGACCGCTACAAGTTCGTGGCCCGGCTGCAACGTCCGTAACCCCGCTACGGTTCCCCGGCCTTGTAGATCGTTTCCATACCGCAATGCGGGCGGTAGTGACGTGCCGACCGTCCTGACTCTAGATTGCCTGCGCATTACACAGGAGTAAGAGATCAGGACGGAGCCGTAGCAATGTCCGAACCATCCGGAACCTCCGGGCGGCCACCGGTGGTCACCACCACCCGCGTGATCGCCGGTGTCTGCCTCGTCATCCCCTTCGTCGCCATGCTCTTGGTCGGCTCGTACGCGAAGCTGACGCCGGAGTTCATCGGCATCCCGTTCTTCTACTGGTACCAGATGCTGTGGGTGTTCCTGTCCTCCGGACTGACGTACGCCGCGTACGTGCTGGTCCGTCGTGAGGAGCGGGCACGGAAGGAGGCCGCGAAGTGAAGGACGGGGTCAACGGCGTCGCGCTCGGCGTCTTCATCTTCTTCTTCCTGGTCGTGACGGTCCTGGGTTTCCTGGCCGCACGCTGGCGCAGGGCGGAGAACGCGCTGCACCTGGACGAGTGGGGCCTGGGCGGCCGCAGCTTCGGCGGCTGGATCACCTGGTTCCTGCTCGGCGGTGACCTGTACACGGCTTACACGTTCGTGGCGGTGCCGGCGGCGGTGTACGCGGCGGGTGCGTCCGGCTTCTTCGCCGTGCCGTACACGATCCTGGTCTACCCGCTGATCTTCACGTTCCTGCCGCGGCTGTGGTCGGTGTCGCACAAGCACGGCTACGTGACCACCTCCGACTTCGTGCGCGGGCGGTTCGGTTCCAAGGGCCTGTCGCTGGCGGTGGCGGTCACCGGCATCCTGGCCACGATGCCCTATATCGCGCTGCAGCTGGTGGGCATCCAGGCCGTGCTGGACGTGATGGGCGTGGGCGGCGGCGAGTCGTCCAACTGGTT